>JAIRKS010000079.1 GCA_031259905.1 Odoribacteraceae bacterium | reverse complement strand
TGTGTGAGGTAGTCATAATTCCCGACACCTGCAAGCCCTTCACACGTAAAAATCCTTAAAGTTTCAAACTTCTCCATCCTGGTGATATTATCTTGTTTGTAGTTCATGTTTCGTTTTCTTTGTTATCCCGGTTATTGTCATTTTCTGGTTCACGGGGCGAATGTAGCGACTTTTTCTCGATCACGATGCTACCTCCCCCTTTTTCTGACTATTTTTTTTCCGTGCCCCCGTGGCACGCCCCCTCTCTCCCCCCGGCACTTGCAGGCAGGTCGTCGCCCTACCCGGCAACATGAAGACGCGTTTACCCCACGCCGTCAGTTTTTTCTTTTCGGTATGAAATAAAATCTTCGTACCTTCGCCGACGTTTTTTAATACACGATCTACATGCGTTTTGATATATTAACCGTCGTACCCGACCTGCTGGATAGCCCGTTGAATCACTCGATCATCAAGCGAGCGAGAGACAATGGAGTGGTAGAGGTGCACGTCCACGATATACGCGCCTGGTCGACGGATAAACGCGGGAAAGTAGATGATTATCCCTTCGGGGGAGATGCCGGGATGGTGATGCAGCTGCAACCCGTGCACGACGCGATCCGCGACCTTTGTTCCCAACGACACTACGACGAGATCATTTATACCTCTCCCGACGGGGAACGATTCTCGCAGAAGATGGCGAACGCGCTTTCCCTGAAAGAAAATATACTCCTGCTCTGCGGCCATTACAAGGGCGTCGATCACCGGGTGAGGGAACACCTGGTCACGCGGGAGATCTCCATCGGCGATTACGTCCTGACCGGTGGAGAGCTGGCGGCCTGCGTGATCTGCGACGCGGTCGTTCGCCTGTTGCCCGGCGGGATGGGCGACGAGACCTCCGCGCTCACCGACTCGTTCCAGGACGGTCTCCTGGCGCCGCCCGTCTACACGCGTCCTGCCGAGTTTAACGGCTGGCGGGTGCCGGAAGTGCTCCTCTCCGGGAATCACGCCCTGATCGCCGAGTGGCAGGAACGCGAGGCACACGAGCGCACGCTCCGCCTGCGCCCGGAATTGTTAGATGAAAAAGAACCTATCTTATAAAAATTAATTTACTATACTATGTCACAAGAAAACAAGTTAAAAGGACTGGTCGACCTCCGGGTACAAGCCAAGCAAGGGGGAGGAGAGAAGCGCGTCGCGTCGCAACACGCCAAGGGCAAGTTGACGGCCCGTGAACGCGTCGAGTTACTGCTGGACGAAGGCAGTTTCGAGGAATTTGACATGTTCGTCACTCACGGCTCGCACGATTTCGGGCTGGAAAAAGAGAGTTATCTCGGCGATGGAGTGATCACCGGGTACGGCACCGTTGACGGTCGCCTCGTGTACCTCTACTCGCAGGACTTCACCGTCTTCGGCGGCTCCCTCTCGGAAGCCTTCGCGCGGAAGATTTGCAAGGTGATGGACCAGGCGATGAAGGTCGGCGCGCCCGTCATCGGGCTAAACGATTCCGGCGGGGCGCGCATCCAGGAGGGGGTCAAGAGCCTCGCCGGGTATGCCGAGATCTTCCAGCGCAACATCATGGCGTCGGGCGTGATCCCGCAGATCTCCGCGATCTTCGGCCCGTGCGCCGGGGGAGCGGTCTACTCGCCGGCGCTAACGGACTTCATCATGATGTCGAGAGAGAACAGCTACATGTTTGTCACCGGGCCAAAGGTGGTGAAGACCGTGACGAACGAGGTCGTGACCGACGCCGAGCTGGGCGGGGCTATGGTGCACGCCTCGAAGTCGGGCGTCACGCACTTCGTCGCCGAGAGCGAGCAGGAGGGCATCATGCTTATCCGCAAGTTGCTGAGCTTCCTCCCGTCGAACAACCTGGAAGAGCCGCCACTCGTGGCCTGCGTCGATCCCGTCGATCGCCTGGAGGACGCACTGAACGAGATTATCCCTGATAACCCGAACAAGCCGTACGACGTGAAGGACGTGATCCACTCGATTGTCGATAACAACGAGTTCATGGAGGTACACAGGCATTTCGCCGCTAACCTCGTGGTGGGCTTCGCGCGGTTCAACGGGGTGGCCGTGGGAATCGTGGCCAACCAGCCGAAGTATCTCGCCGGGGTGCTTGACATCAACGCGTCGCGCAAGGGCGCGCGCTTCGTGCGTTTTTGCGATTGCTTCAATATTCCCATCGTGACGCTGGTGGACGTGCCGGGATTCCTCCCGGGGACGGCGCAAGAGTATGGCGGGATCATCATCCACGGCGCGAAGTTCCTCTTCGCGTACGGCGAGGCCACCGTCCCGAAGGTGACCGTCACCCTGCGCAAGTCCTACGGCGGGGCGCACGACGTGATGAGTTGCAAGCAGCTGCGCGGCGACATTAATTACGCGTGGCCTTCCGCCGAGATCGCCGTCATGGGCGCCAGCGGCGCGACCGAGGTGCTCTACGGCCGGCAATTGAAGGGCATCGAGAACCCGGAAGAACGGGCCGCCCTCGTCAAGGAGAAGGAGAACGAGTATACCGAGAAGTTCGCGAACCCTTACGTGGCCGCGCGACACGGCTTTATCGACGACGTGATCGAGCCGCGTAACACGCGCTTCCGCGTCATCCGGGCCTTGCAGGCGCTCGCCACGAAGAAGGACACGAACCCTCCCAAGAAGCATAGCAATATTCCCTTGTAATAGAGAACGCGTATGAAAAGAATCCTTATCACGGCGATCTCGCTCGCGATCACGACGGCGACAATGGCGCGGGTCGATTCGACACGGCTCGAAAAAGACTCGTACGACCCGCTCGTGCCGCAGCTGTTCGCGGTGGATAACAAGAACAATGTCTTCGCGGCCATCAACGCCGTGGATAACACCGTTGACCTCGCGTGCGTCAAGGGCGGCGAGCTGGAGCGTTACGCCTCCTTCCAGGTGGACGTCGTCAAGAAACGACACGACACTCACCGCATCTACCGCCCCAAGAGCGTGGCCATTTACGAGGGGCGCGTGGTGTTCCTCGCCTCTCACCGCGACAGTTGTTACCTCGCCGTGCTCGACTTCGATGGCGAGTTGCTCGGGAAGTTAACCTTCGCCGGGGCTGCCAACGCGTTTAGTTATAGTCGCGAGGCGAAGAAGCTCTACATTTCGGGGACCAACCCGACGGGCTACGACGTGGCCGAACTCGACGCCAGCCGGGGTATACAGCACGTCGGCCTGGACGATGCCGCCGCGCTGCACTACCGTAAACCGAAAATGGCAGAGCAGATCGCCGATGCTGACCCGATGGGCGTCGGCATGGCGGCGGTGGCAATGAGCGTCGTCTTCCTCGGGCTGTTATTGCTGTACCTGGTGTTCAAGAATATCGGGAAAACCCTGTCACGCGAACGGGCGCGGGAAAAGAAAGCAACCGCCGGGGACGGGCTGCCCGGTAATACCGAGGATCTCGCGCGCGTCGCGATCGCGGCCGCCATTCATCTCTACAACGAGGAGTTGCACGACGAGGAGAATACCGTGCTGACGATTAACAGGGTCTCGCGCGCTTACTCCCCGTGGAGTTCCAAGCTCCACGGGCTGAATACCTATTTCAACAAGACTATAATCAAATCCAAACATGAAAAAATATAAACTTACTATCAACGGGAACGATTACGCGGTTGAAATCAACAGCGTCGAGGAACAACACGTCGAACTGGTCGTGAACGGAACGCCTTATTCCGTCGTCGTCGACAGGGAGGTCAAGCAAACGAAAACCCCTAAATTGATGCGTTCGGTGGCCGTCCCGTCCACCGACCAGGGCGCGGCCGTGAAAGTGGGAGCGAAAACCGGGCAAATCAAGGCGCCGCTCCCCGGCACGGTGCTGGATATCTTCGTCAAGCAGGGCGACAGGGTGAGCATCGGGCAGAAGGTGCTCATGCTCGAGGCCATGAAGATGGAGAACAACATCGAGTCGGACAAGGCCGGCGTCGTGACTGAACTGAAGGTGAGCAAGGGAAGCAGCGTGATGGAAGGCGACGTGTTAATCATTATAGGCGAGTAATCATGGTAGCACTCCAAGCCTCTCCCGGCTTTTTCGAATTCGTGGGAAACCAGCTGGTACAATTCTTCGAGTACACGGCGTTCGCCAACTTCACCGTGGGACATGCCGTCATGATTGCGATCGGCCTGGTGTTCATCCTCCTCGCCATCACCAAGGAATACGAGCCGCTCCTGCTCATTCCCATCGGCTTCGGTATCATCCTCGGCAACATCCCCTTCTATCCCGGCCTCAAGATAGGCATCTACGAGGAGGGGAGCGTCCTGAATATCCTGTACGACGGGGTACGCAACGGCTGGTACCCGCCGCTGATATTCCTCGGCATCGGGGCCATGACCGACTTCTCCGCGTTGATCTCCAACCCGAAGCTAATGCTCATCGGCGCGGCGGCGCAAATCGGCATCTTCGCGGCGTATAGCGCCGCGCTCGCGCTGGGATTCGGGCCCGCGGAGGCAGGCGCTATCAGTATTATCGGGGGAGCGGACGGCCCGACGGCCATCTTCCTCTCCTCGCAACTGGCGCCCGACTTGATGGGAGCGATCGCCGTCTCCGCTTACTCTTACATGGCGCTCGTGCCCGTGATACAGCCCCCGCTCATGCGACTGCTCACCGGCAGGAAGGAGCGACTCATCCGCATGAAACCCCCGAGGCAGATCTCGAAGAAGGAGAAAATCCTCTTCCCGCTCGTGGGAATCATCCTCACGTGTTGCATCGTCCCGAGCGGGATGCCCCTGCTGGGGATGCTCTTCTTCGGGAACCTGCTCAAGGAAAGCGGCGTCACTAAACGCCTGGCCACCACCGCCAGCGGGCCAATGATCGACATCGTGACGATCCTCATCGGTCTCACCGTGGGCGTCTCGACGCAGGCCACCTCGTTCCTGACCCCCAGGTCGATTGGCGTCTTCGTTCTCGGCGCGGCCTCGTTCTTCGTGGCCACGGCCGCGGGCGTCCTCTTCGTGAAGCTCTTCAACCTTTTCCTCAAGGAGGGCAACAAGATCAACCCGCTCATCGGGAACGCCGGCGTGTCGGCCGTGCCCGACAGCGCGCGGGTGTCGCAGGTCGTCGGGCAGGAATACGACAAGAGCAACCACCTGCTCATGCACGCTATGGGGCCTAACGTGGCCGGCGTTATCGGCAGCGCGGTAGCGGCGGGAATCCTCTTGAGTTTCCTCTCGTAGCGCCACTCCTCGCCGGGAGCGCCCGGCAAGAAAGTGTCTGAAAATTAAAGTGTCATCTCGCGGCAAGCGCGGGATGGCGCTTTTTTTTCACGCGCCTTTCCAAGTTGTACAGGGTAGTCCGCGCAACTTGCCA
>JAIRKS010000069.1 GCA_031259905.1 Odoribacteraceae bacterium | reverse complement strand
AGGTGAGCGAGAGGTTGCCCGTCACGGTGTCCTCGCGGGAAAAGAGGAACACGGGCAAGATGATCGCGAGGAGGGGCGCGATGACGAGAGATCCCCGCTGTTTTCATGGCGCGTCCTGTTACTGGTGAGACGCGGGCCGGGGAGGCGTTATTCGATCGAGAGCCCCGCGTGTGTGTGTTGTGAGGTAGTCATAATTCCTGATACCTGCAAGCCTTTCACACGTAAAAATCCTTAAAGGGTCAACCTGTTCCAGGTTAGTTATTTTATATCGCTGATCGTTCATTTGTAGTCTTCTTGGGGTACATTATGTTTCGTTGTTTATAGCGTACGGTGCGACTGTAGCGCGTTTTTCTTTACCCTGGTTATTTTTTTTCTGCTCTTCCCCGTGAGAGGGCGCGGGGGATCGCGTGACGGCATCACTTTCTCCCGCCGCGGCGGGTAGAAACGAAGACCGGACGCTGCACGCGGCAGCGCCCGGTCTCTCGTGGCGGCGAGCGGTGATCCTATACCACCCGGATGGATTTTCCCGCGACCGTGATCACCTCGTCCTTCACGATCTTCGCGCGCTTGCGCGATTCCGGCTGCCCGTCGCGGTACACCTGTCCCGTCTCCACCAGTGTTTTGGCGGCGGCCCCGCTCTCGGCGACGCGCGTCGCCTTCAGGAGCTTGATCAGCTCGATGTAAGGGGTGTCGAGTTCGAAGGTGATCATGTTCGCGGCGCGTTTCAGTTCATGTAATCCCATGCCGGCAGCTTCACCGGCTTCTGGCCGAGTGACGCGATGGCTTTCTCGCCCAGGTAGCGGCGGTGGATGACCACGCGGAAGATGTACTCGTCGAACCAGCTGTCGGTGAACGTGAGGTATCCGCCGTTGATCGTGGTTCCCCAGCTGTTCTCGAACTGCCACTTGACGGGGATGTCGTTCTCGTCCGTGTCCACGCCGACCAGCGCCATAGCGTGTGCCGAGCCGCTCTGCCTCGTCAGGATACGCGTCTTCTTGTCCATGCTGAAATCGACGCCGAAGAGCGCGTTGAAGTCGTACACTCCCGGGTCGAGCACCCCGGAGGCGCGGTCGAACGCCTTCCCCACGTCGCTCGAGCTGTACATCGCCTCGTTGTTCTTGATCGACGCGACGGCGGCCTTCTTGATCTCGTCGTTGGGCAGGTTGAGGTAGGTCCAGTTGATTCCCTCGACGGTGTTCCTGTAATTGTCAATCTCGTACACCTTGTAGTACTCCCGCGTCGGGTCGTTCATGATCATGATGTAATTCTTCGGGTCGTAGCCTTCGGGGGTGATCTCCTTGTAGAATCGCGCCGGGGTGTAGTCCTCGAGCACCTTTATCTCCCCGTCGCGCGTCTTGTAGCGCCAGGTGAAGCTCGCCGGCGGTTCACCGAGACAGAGGGCCAGCACGCGGTACACGTCTTTCAGCACGGCGACCTTCTCCGCCCTCAACGCTTTCGCGTTCTTCCTCGCGGCGGCCAGCTGCCTGATCGCGTAGCCGCCCTTCCTCAGCCGCTCGTTCACGAGCGAGAGCAGTCCCGACGTGTTGTCCGAGTGCGCCGTTTCCGGCATCACCTCCCGCGGCACCACGCCGTACTTCTCGCCGAGGTTGTAATAGAGATTCCACACCCCGCCGTCGTTCACCGGGTTCTTGAAGAACTCCGTCACGCCCCGGTCGTCCATAGGTTTACCGGCGGTGGCGATCATGTTCTCGAGGAAGAGGTTCGACTTCTCGAAGATGTCCCAGAAGTAAAGGTAATTGTGCGAGAAGTCGAACGCGTTCAGCCGGTACTTCTCCATGACCCCGGGGCGCAACACGTTCATCGAGGTGAACATCCAGCAGCGGCCGGAGCTTTTCTGGTCGGTGATTCCCCGTACCGTCACGCGATACTTGAAGTAGTGATCCACCTTTCCCTGGCGTTCCCTGTCGAGCGCGTTTTCCCGGATATTCTTGTCATTCGTCAGGACATTCTGGATGGCCCTCGTGGCGGGGTCCCTGACGAAGCTCGCCCGGATCTCGTCGAGATCCTTCTCGTTGATCGTCTGCGCGACGAGCGCGTTGCCGGCGGCGAGTAGCGCGGCGGTAATGGTAATAAAGAATGTTTTCACGTGGATATGATTTTAAAGATTAAAGATGTATTGCCTCGTCGCGCGCGTCGGCCGCGGCCTCCATGATGGCCTCGCTGATGGTGGGATGCGGGTGCACGCTCTTGATGATATCGCGGGATCGCGCGCCGAGACGCTTGGCGATGACCAGCCCGCCGATCATCTCCGTCACGTTCAGTCCCACGAGGTGCGCGCCCAGCAACGCGTCGTCGTCGGCGTTGAAGACCAGCTTGGCGAATCCCTCCGGGGCGCCGGCGGCGCTTGCCTTGCCGGAGGCCGAGAGCGGGAACTTGCCGACCCGCGTCGCGTACCCGGCCCTGGCGGCCCGTGCCTCGCTCAGCCCGACGGAGGCCACTTCCGGCGTCGTGTACGTGCAGGCGGGGATCGAGGAATAGTCTACCGCGCCCGGGTCCAGGCCGGCCATGTACTCCACGCAACAGATCGCCTCGGCCGAGGCCACGTGCGCCAGCGAGGGCCCGGGTACCAGGTCGCCTATCGCGTAGACGCCGTCGACACTCGTCCGGTAGCGCGCGTCGACCTTCACCCGGCCTTTCTCGACGATCACCCCGGCTTCCTCCAGTCCCAGCCCCTCGACGTTGGGCGTGATCCCGGCGGCGGAGAGCAACACGTCGGCCTCCCGCGTCTCCACCTCGCCTTTCTTGTTCCGGACGAGCGCCCTGACGCCGTCTCCCGCGCGCTCGACGCTCTCTACCGAGGCGTTTACCATCACCTCGATGCCGGCTTTCTTGAACGATCGCCCGACGACGCGCGATATCTCCTCGTCTTCCAGCGGCAGCACCGCCGGCATGTATTCCACCAGCGTCACCCGCGTGCCCATCGCCCGGTAGAAGAAGGCAAGTTCCGAGCCGATCGCGCCCGACCCGATGACGATCATCGACGACGGGAGACGCTCCAGTCGTAACGCCTCGCGATAGCCGATGACCCGCGTCCCGTCCAGCGGCACGCCGGGCAGTTCGCGGGCGCGGGCGCCGGTGGCGAGTACCACGCGCGGCGCGTCGAGCAGTACCCTCCCGCCGTCGCTCCTCGTCACTTCCACTTGCCTGCCGGCGGTCAGCCGCCCGTGTCCCTTGATCACCTCGACGCCGTTCTTGTCGAGCAGGAACTGCACCCCGCGGCTCATCTTCTCCGCCACGTCCCGCGCGCGGGCGATGATCGCGGGGAAATCCGCCGTCACCTCGCCGGTGTTCACGCCGAATTCCCTGCCGCGCCGCGCGTACTCGAGTACTTGCGCGGACTTTAGCAGCGACTTCGTCGGGATACACCCCCGGTTGAGGCACACGCCCCCCACGTCTTCTCGCTCGACGACAATGACCCGCGATCCCAGCCGCGCCGCCCGGATGGCAGCAACGTAACCACCGGGGCCGCTTCCTATAATGATGACATCATGATCCATGTTACTTGTTTTAATGACTTCGCGAAAGTACGATTTCTCGCGAGATAACCTATCCCGCGCCTCCCGAAAGTGTATCCCCGAATGACTCCCCGCGGGCGATACCGGGCGCGGGACGAGGTCTACCGGGTGGAATAGTCCTGGGAACGCGAGAGATTGTTCCGTTACATCGAGTGATTGTAACGTTACATTGAAACCAGGAAAACATCCCACGAGACCGGGAAGTGAGCACGAGCGACCGGCGAGCAGCATCCGATCTGGTCGTTGCGGCGAGAAAAACGCGAGCGACGGCCTTAACGTTTACAGTCGCGTGCATGTTTGCCGGTGATTACCCACCGCGGGCAATGCCGGCGAGATCACGCGGCTGGCCCCTTCCCGGGATGCCGGGGGAAAGGGAAGCGGGGGTACAAGGTGTACCGGGAAGAATGGCTTCGGGGAGGATTTATTTTCTGAAACAGGTGGAATGTTGACCTGAATGGTGGTCAGTCTCGTGATATTTCCCGCGTTTCCCGTGATCTTGCAAGATGTCTATCTTTCTTGCCTTCCAGTATTATTTGTCGCGGGAACGCGTGATAAAAGTACCCAGAACAGGACTCGAACCTGCACAGCCTTGCGGCCACTAGTCCCTGAAACTAGCGTGTCTACCAATTCCACCACCTGGGCATCGTGTTAAAGAACTTGTCTCGTTGTCCCACCAGGATTCGAACCTAGACTGACAGAACCAAAATCTGCTGTGCTACCATTACACAATGGGACAATCTCTCTCTCCTGCCGGGCAAGTGATTTGCCTTTCGACGACGCGAATGTATAACTATTTTAGAAACCCGGCAACGGGAGCGGGGAAAATTCAAACAAAATAGCTACTTTCGTGGCCTCGTTCCCGGGAAGAACGAGCAAGTAACTGGAAACAAGTAGATGTATTACATAATAAACATATCACGCGTATGATTAAAGATTATCCCGGATTAAGCTACAAGCTGGTCAATAACGTCACGGGATGGGTGGCGTTTCTCGTCGCGAGCGTGACGTATATCTTGACCGTGGAACCAACCGTCAGTCTCTGGGATTGCGGGGAATTTACCGCGACCTCGGCGGGATTGCAAGTGGGACACCCTCCCGGCGCGCCGCTGTTCATGATTATCTCCCGGTTGTTCGCTTTCCTTGCCCCGTCGCCCGACAAGCAGGCGCTAATGATCAACGTGATGTCGGCCCTGGCCTCCGCGTTCACGGTGCTGTTCCTCTTCTGGACGATCACCTACCTGGCCAAGAAGCTCGTGGTGGGGAGACAGGGAGAATGCAACGTGGGGCAACTGATCGCCATCATGGGCGCCGGGATGGTCGGGGCACTGGCGTACGCTTTCGCCGACACCCCTTGGTTCTCCGCCGTAGAATCGGAGGTCTACGCGCTCTCGTCGCTGCTGACAGCGGTAGTCTTCTGGGCCATCTTGAAATGGGAGAGCGTCGCCGACGAGCCTTACGCTAACCGCTGGCTGGTCTTCATCGCTTACCTGACGGGATTGTCGATCGGCATCCACTTGCTCAACCTGCTGGTGATCCCCTCCATCGCCTTCATTTACTATTTCAGGAAATACAAGCCGTCACGGAACGGGATTATCCTTTCCGCCCTCGTTTCCATCGTCATCCTGGGGGCGACACTACTGATCAGCACGCAATGGCTGCTCGTCATCGCGGGCTGGTTCGAGCTACTGTTCGTCAACTTCTTCGGCTTGCCCTTTAACACGGGCGTCGTGATATACACGCTCCTGCTGATCGGCGGGCTGGTCTTCGGCATCCGCTACACGTTGAAGAGACGGCTCGTGCTGCTGAACACGATCCTCACCTGCTTCGCCGTCATCTTGATCGGTTTCTCCTCGTACGCGATGGTGGTGATCCGCTCCGTGAGCAACCCGCCCATCGACGAGAATAGCCCGGACAATATCTTCGCGCTCCTATATTATATACAACGCGAACAATACGGGAGCGAACCGCTCTTCCGCGGGCCGTACTACAACGCGCCGCCCGTGGACATCGAAGAGGGCGCGCCGGAGTACGAGCAGGACGAGAAAACCGGCAAGTACAAGGTCATCGGCTACCAGTACAAGAACGTATACGATAAACGCTTCACGACCCTCTTCCCGAGGATGTATAGCCCGAAACCGGACCACGTGAACGGGTACAGGATCTGGGGAGGAGAGCCGGGAGGCCCCACGTACCGGGTGGATGGGCAATCGCTGAAAGTGCCCAGCTTCTGGAATAACCTGAAGTTCCTGTTCAAGTACCAGATCGGGCACATGTACGTGCGCTACTTCATGTGGAATTTCTCCGGGAGGCAAAACGATATACAGGGAGACGGGAACTTCCGCTACGGGAACTGGATCACGGGTATACCGCCCGTCGACGAGATCCTCGTGGGTAACCAGGAGGATCTCCCGGATCGCCTGAAACACAACAAGGCGCGCAACCACTATTACATGCTCCCGTTCTTGCTGGGGATTGCCGGGCTGCTCTACCAGTACAAGCAGGGGCAACAGGGGAAGCAAGACTTCTGGGTGGTCATGCTCTTCTTCTTCTTCACCGGGATTGCCATCGTGCTCTACCTGAACCAGCGGCCCCTCGAACCGCGGGAGCGGGACTACACGTACGCCGGCTCGTTCTACGCCTTCGCCATCTGGATAGGGCTGGGCGTGCTCTCCATCTGGAAATGGTTACAATCGAAGAAAGTACCGTCGCTCCACGCGGCGATAGCCGTCCCCGTTATCTGCCTCGTTGCCGTGCCGGTCAACATGGCCGCCGAGAACTGGGACGACCACGACCGCAGCGGGCGGTACGCCACCCTCGCGCACGCCAAGAACTACCTGAACAGCTGCGCCCCCAACGCGATCCTGTTCACGTTCGGGGATAACGACACCTTCCCGCTGTGGTACGCGCAGGAGGTGGAAGCCGTCCGCCGGGACGTCCGCGTGGTGAACCTGAGCCTGCTGGGCAGCGACTGGTATCCCGACCAGATGAAACGGCGAGTGTACGAGTCCCCGGCCGTGCCGATCTCCTTCACGAGTGAACAATACCACGGGAAGCGCAATCAAGTCTTCATCAAGGAGGAATACGACAGGGCGTTTAACTTGAAAGACGTCATGGATTTCGTGAAAAGCGACCGGCCGGAAACCAAGCTCTCCTCGTACGATTACATCCCGACGCTGAAAGTGTACGTGCCCGTGGACGCGGCGAAAGTCATCGCGAACGGCACCGTGCGCCCGGAAGACGCGGACAAGATCGTCAACAGGCTCGATATTACCCTCCCGGCGAACAAGAGATCGTTATACAAGAACGACCTGATGATGCTCGATATCATCGCCACGAACAACTGGGAACGGCCCATCTACTTCGGGGTCGGCATGGGAGCGGACACCTTCCTCGGCTTCGACAAGTACTTCCAACTCGAGGGAGCCACCTTCCGTCTCGTGCCCATCGAGAATCCCGATAGCGCCGACGACGGTATACCGGGAGTATCCGGACGCATCAACACGCGCATCCTGTACGACAACCTGATGAACAAGTTCGAGTGGGGCAACATCAAGAACCCCAAGGTAAACATCGACCACTTCCACGGCAACATCATCTCCGTGATGCGCTATCGCGGGACTTTCGGGCGTCTCGCCGAGGCACTGCTCGACGAGGCCATCGTCGCCGGGGATGACCTCGCGACAACCGCCGGCGAGTACATCGACACGTCGAAAGTAAACGCGGCCGTCCGCGTGCTGGACAAATCGTTAGAAGAACTCCCGCTGTACCAGGTACCCGTCGACTATCCCCTGCTCGACTACGTGCAAAGCTATTACCGCGCGGGCGAGTTCGAGAAGGGAAACGCGCTGGCAAGAGAAATCGTCAAGGAACAGCTGCAAGAACTGAAATACATCTGGTCGCTCTCCACCCGCCAGAGAGCCTACACGCGACGAGACGAAAACATCAGCAAAACCTTCATCAACATCATCCTGGACTGCGCGACGGAAGCCGGGCAGACAACACTCCTCCAGGAAATCAACCGGATGTGGGAAGAGACCGTCAACCCGATAGTGCAACCCGCGACGCCACCCGTGACGCCCGACACCGCCACGAACAACGACACGGTAGAATAACAAGTACAAACAAAAAACATACAATGATCACGATAGACCATATCAAAGCGTTGGCCGAAAGAGGTGAAGCATTGAGGAGGTATCTTTGACATCGACCAGAAAAAGATACAATTAGCCGAGGAAGAACTGCGAGAGAGAGACCCCTCCCTCTGGGACAACCCGAAAGAAGCGGAAGCCCTGATGAAACGCGTACGCTCCCTGAAATCCTGGATCGAGGGATACGAGCGCGTCGTGACCTCCGTGGAAGACCTGCTCGTCCTGCACGACTTCGCCAGGGAAGGAGAAGCCACCGAGGCCGAGGTCGACGCCCTGTACGCGGAGTGCGAGAAACTCATCGAGGAAATCGAGCTGCGCAACATGCTGCGAGAAGAAGAAGACCGCCTCGGGGCCATCATGAAAATCAACTCCGGCGCCGGCGGGACGGAAAGCATGGACTGGGCCAGCATGCTCTACCGCGTCTACCTCCGCTGGGGAGAACGCAACGGCTACAAGGTAAAACACGTCGACTACCAGGCCGGGGACGAAGCCGGCATCAAATCGGCAACCCTCGAATTCGAGGGAGAATTCGCCTACGGCTACCTCAAATCGGAAAACGGCGTCCACCGCCTCGTGCGCCTCTCCCCGTACAACGCCGCCAACAAGCGCATGACCTCCTTCGCCTCCGTCTTCGTCTACCCGGCCGTCGACGACACCATCGACATCAACATCAACCCCGCCGACATCACCTGGGACACCTTCCGCAGCGGGGGAGCCGGCGGCCAAAACGTCAACAAAGTCGAGACAGGCGTCCGCCTGCGATACACCTACAAGGACCCCGACACCGGGAAAACACGGGAAATCCTCGTCGAAAACACCGAATCACGCTCCCAGCTACAAAACCGCGAAAACGCCACCCGCCTCCTCAAGGCGCAACTCTACGACCTGGAACTCCAGAGACGCCAAGCAGAAAAAGACAAAATCGAGGGAACAAAGAAAAAAATCGAGTGGGGATCACAAATCCGCAGCTACGTCTTCGACGACCGCCGCGTAAAAGATCACCGCACCAACCACCAGACCTCGAACGTCCAGGCCGTCATGGACGGCGAGATCAACGACTTCATCAAAGCATACCTAATGATGTTCGGGGGGGGCAAGTAAATGGACTTCTCTGGACACCGCGTGCTGGTCGTCGGGGACATCATGCTCGACAAATACTACTTCGGGAAAGTCGAACGCGTCTCCCCGGAGGCCCCCGTCCCCGTCGTGAGCGTCACCCGGGAAGAAACGCGCCTCGGCGGGGCGGCCAACGTCGCGTGCAACATCAGCAGCCTCGGCGGCACGCCCCTCCTCGTCGGGGCCGTCGGCCGAGACCTCGAGGGAAAAGAAGTCGAGCGAATCGCCGCGCGCGAGGGAATACAAGCCACGCTACTCAAAACCGCCTGCCCCACCACCGTCAAGGCCAGGATCATCGGCGGGAGACAACAAATCGCCCGCGTCGACAGGGAACAACAAACCCGCCTCGACCCGCGCGAAATCGCCCGGCTCGAAAGCGAGATCGAGAAAGCGACAACCAACGCGCGCCTCGTCATCATCTCCGACTACGGCAAGGGACTCGTCACCGGCGCGCTGTGCGACCTCCTGTCGCGCCAACAGGCAACCGTCATCATCGACCCCAAGGGAGCCAACTGGGACAAGTACCGGGGCGCCGACTGGGTCACCCCCAACCTCAAGGAACTAAGCGACGTCGCGGGACAACCCGTCGAGAACGACGACCGCACCATCGAGAAAACCGGCAGGGAAATACTCCGCCGCCACGACATCCGCCACCTACTCGTCACCCGGAGCGAACGCGGGATGACCCTCCTCTCCGGGGAAGAAACCCTCCACGTCCCCACCCGCGCCCGGGAAGTCTTCGACGTCTGCGGGGCGGGAGACACCGTCGTGGCGACCCTCGCCCTGGCCCTCGCCTCGGGCATCCCGGCGATCGAGGCCATCCACCTGGCCAACAAGGCCGCCGGCATCGTCGTCCAGAAAACAGGTACCGCCACCATCACCATCGAGGAGCTAAACGCTCCCGGGTAAAAAATCCTGAACAACCGCCTCCCCTCTCGCGGCCACTCCCCGGCGAACATGACCTTACTTCCAGCGAATTCCGGGCAACCACCCGGGATTTCCAGGCGCCCTCGTAAGATTCGTACATGCCTTGCTACGATTCGTACATGCCTTGCTACGATTCGTACATGCCTTGGTACGACTCGTACATGCCTTGCTACGACTCGTACATGCCTTGCTACGATTCGTACATGCCTTGCTACGATTCGTACATGCCTTGCTACGATTCGTACATACCTTGGTAGAAATCGTACATGCCTTGGTAGAAATCTTACATGCCTTGTCAGAAATTTGAAATGCCCTTTCAGAAA
>JAIRKS010000049.1 GCA_031259905.1 Odoribacteraceae bacterium | reverse complement strand
TATGCCCGTAGATTTAAAGTCTATGCCTGTAAATTTAAAGTCTATGCTTATAACTTTAAGTACGGTGCCCAGAAATTTTAGTACCATGCTTAGAACTTTTAGTACCAAGGCTAGAACTTTTAGTACCATGCCCGGAACTTTAAGTACGGTGCCCGTAACTTTAAGTACGGTACCCGGAACTTTAAGTACGATGCCCGTAACTTTAAGTACGGTGCCCGTAACTTTAAGTACGGTGCCCGTAACTTTAAGTACGGTGCCCGTAACTTTAAGTACGGTGCTCGTAACTTTAAGTACGATGCCCGTAACTTTAAGTACGGTGCCCGTAACTTTAAGTACGATGCCCGTAACTTTAAGTACGATATATATCGTACTTAAGTACCAAGCCTGGAGATTTAAGTACCAAGCCTGTGAATTCAAGCGGTAAGCAGGTGGTTTCAAGTATGATACACGGGGATTCAAGCGTGGAGGACGCGGGAGGGGTGGCCGCGGGCGGGCAAGGGAGGGGCGGCGCGGGGACGAGCCGGCGAGGGATGGAGAATGACGGGGAGGCGAGGGCGGGGAGGCGAGGGCGTTACTCCCTCGCGGCGCGGATGACGGCCTCTATTTTTCCCGCGTCGCAGAAGTAGCAGGCGTATTCCGGGAGGCCAGGGATGCCGCCCATCGACACGGAGGGGTTGCGGAAGAGCATCCGGCTGTCGCGCTCGCTCTTGCCGCTGAGGTGTACCGCGTCTACTCCCGCTCTCGCCAGGCGGGCGACGTTCGTGGCGTTGACGCCGCCGCCGGCCATGATTTCGACGCGTCCGGCGGCGAGGCGGACGAGGCGTTGCAGGACGGGTAGCCCCTCGTCTACATTGTTTTTGCCCCCGGAGGTTAGGACACGGGTGCAGCCGGTGGAGATGATCGCCTCGAGGGCCTCGTCGAGGTCGCGCGTCATGTCGATGGCGCGGTGGAATGTCACCGGCAGCGGCGCCGCCTCGTCGACGAGTTGCCGCGTCCGCGCCTCGTCGACGCGACCGTCCGCGAGTAGCAGGCCGAGGACGATGCCGTCGACGCGTGAGGCCCGCGCGCGGCGGGTCTCTTCTTTCATTAGCTCGAACTCGAGGTCGGTGTAGAGGAAGTCGCCGCCGCGCGGGCGGATCATGACGTGCAGTCCGACGGGCAGCGCCGCCCGCGCCATCGCGATCATGCCGGCCGGGGGGGTCGTGCCTCCCTCGAAGAGGCCGGCGCATAGCTCGACGCGATCGGCGCCGGCGCGGTGGGCCGCGAGGCAGGATTCGAGGGTGTAGGCGCAGACTTCTATTTTCATGGTTGTCTTGTTTTGTTCCATAGGGTGTTGGTTTCTTCTCGCACGGCCGCTTTCACGTTTTCCATGTCGACGGGCCGTCCCAGCTCGCGGGCGATGGAGGTGACGCCCTTGTCGACGATGCCGCAGGGGTTGAGGCGCTTGAAGCGGTCGAGGTCGGTGTTGACGTTTAACGCGAAGCCGTGCGTGGTGATGCCTCGCGAGCAGTGGATGCCGATGGCGCAGATTTTCCTGGGGGCGTTCCCGCGCGGTTCTATCCAGACGCCCGTCGCCCCGGGCAGCCGCTCGCCGGTGATGCCGTGCCGCAGGAGGACGCGGATGACGATTTCCTCGAGCCAGTCCACGTGCTGGCGGACGCCGGCGCCGGCGCGCAGCAGGTCGATGACCGGGTAGACGACGAGTTGCCCGGGGCCGTGGTAGGTGATGTCGCCTCCCCTGTTTACTCTCAGGAGGGTGACGCCTTCGGGTGCGAGCAGGTTGGCCTCGTCGCCGTTCTTGCCGAGCGTGTAGACGTGCGGGTGCTCGACGAGGAGGACGCGGTGGATGGTTTTGCCCGTCGCGCGTCGTTCTTCTGCCTCGCGGGCTTCCAGGCGCTGGCGTTCCCAGGCGGCGAGGTAGTCCATGACTCCCAGGTCAACCCATTCCAGTTGGCCGGTCATCGCGCGTGTTTTTCGGCGTGGTAACTGGAGCGGGCCAGGGGGCTGCTCTCCACGTGGCGGTATCCCGCGGCGAGCGCCGCCAGCCGGTATTCCTCGAAGGTCGCGGGGGGGATGTATTCTTTTACCGCCACGTTCCGCGCGGAGGGTTGCAGGTATTGCCCGATGGTGATGACCCGGCAGCCGGCGGCCCGCGCTTCGGTGATTGTTTCGAGGACTTCTTGCCGCGTTTCTCCCAGGCCGACCATGATGCCCGTCTTGGGGACGAGGCCCGACGCCGCTACCTGGCGGAGCACGGAGAGGGATGTTTCCCACGTGGCTTTCCCCCCGCGGATCTCGCGCGAGAGGCGGCGCACGGTCTCGAGGTTGTGCGAGATCACGTCCGGCGCTTCCTCGATGACCGCCTGCAGGAGTTCTTTTCTTCCCTGGAAGTCGGGCACCAGGGCTTCCATCGTCGCGGCGGGGTTTTCTTTTTTTACCTCGCGAATGACGTTCGCCCAGTGCGCGGCGCCGAGGTCGGGCAGGTCGTCCCTGTCGACGGAGGTGAGCACGACGTGTTTCAGGTTCATTTCCCGCGCCGACCGCGCCACGCGTTCCGGCTCGGAGGGGTCGAGCGGCTCCGGTCGGCCGTGTTTCACGTTGCAGAAGCGGCAGGCGCGCGTGCAGGTGTCGCCGCCGATCATGAAGGTGGCCGTGCCCCGTCCCCAACATTCTCCCTGGTTGGGGCAGCGGCCGCTGGTGCAGATGGTGTGGAGGTTGTTCGCCCGGATGATGCCGAGGACGCTCGCGGCGTTTTTTCCCGCCGGGAGGGCGATCTTGAGCCATTCCGGTTTTTTCCTGTTGTTCGCTTGTTTCATGTTGTTGCCGGTTTTTTCGCGAAGATACCGCTCGAGGGATAATAAAAAAAGTAAGGTTACCTCGACGGTAACCCTACTCCATACTAACCCTAAATTTGAACGAATGAATCACTTTGATTCTAATGCATCATGCGTTTTTTACTACTTGTCCGTTTTTTATTACTTGGTTGTTCGATTTCTCACGTTTAGAAGACGCGACCCCGCGTTAAAGGTTGCGTCCGGGGGGAGGGAATATGTTTTTAGGCGCTGGCGGTTGTTGTCCCCGCGGGGAGTGTGTACGGGGTTTGTCCCGTGGCGTGGTCAGAGGTTTTTGTAGAAGAAGTTCCAGAGGTTGTCGTCGAGGGGGGGGGGGGCGGTGATGGTGAGTGGTTCTTGCTTGACGGGGTGTATGAAGGATAGCTGGCGCGCGTGGAGGTGTATGCCCCCGCCCTCGTTCGAGCGAGGGAAGCCGTATTTCAGGTCGCCCTTGACGGGGCAGCCGATCCTGGCGAGCTGGCAGCGGATCTGGTGATGGCGGCCGGTGTGCAGGTGTATCTCGAGGAGGTAGTAGCGCTGGCCGTGGTTGATGATCTTGTAGTCGAGGATGGCTTCTTTCGCTCCTGCCCTGGGGCGGGAGTAGGCGTGTGATTTGTTTTTGGCCTCGTCGCGGGAGAGGTAGTGCACGAGGGTGCCTTCTTCTTCGCCGGGGAGGTTGGCGACGACGGCCCAGTATATTTTGGTGATTTCGTTGTCGCGCGCCTGGAACATTTTGTTGAGGCGTTCGAGGGCTTTGCCGGTGCGCGCGAAGAGGACGACGCCGCTCACGGGGCGGTCGACGCGGTGAGGGATGCCGAGGAAGACTTCTCCCGGCTTGTCGTATTTTTTCTTGATGTATGCCTTGACCCGCTCGCCGAGGGGGGTGTCTCCCGTCTTGTCGGCTTGCACGATGTCCGACACGCGTTTGTTTACCGCGATGAGGTGGTTGTCTTCGTAGAGTATTTCCATGCGCGTTTAGTATTGTTCCCGCTCGCCGGGGAAGTTTCCGCTTTTCACGTCCTGTATGTAGCGGTTGACGGCGCCGTCGATCTCGGAGAAGAGGTCGTGGTAGCGCCGGAGGAATCGAGGGGAGAATTCCTGGTTGATGCCGAGCATGTCGTGGATCACGAGTACTTGCCCGTCGACTTCTCCTCCAGCGCCGATGCCAATGAGCGGGATGGAGAGTTCCCGCGTTACCAGCGCGCCGACGCTCGCGGGGATTTTTTCCAGCACGATGGCGAAGCAGCCGGTTTTTTCGAGGAGGCAGGCGTCGGCGAGTAGCTTGTCGACTTCTTCTTGTTGCCGGGCGCGTACGGCGTAGGTGCCGAACTTGTGTATGCTTTGCGGCGTGAGGCCGAGGTGTCCCATGACGGGGATGCCGGCGGAGAGGACGCGGGTGACGGATTCGATGATCTCCGCGCCGCCTTCCATCTTGACCGCGTCGGCGCTGGTCTCTTTCATGATGCGGATGGCCGAGGAGAGGGCTTCCTTGCTGTTGCCCTGGTAGCTGCCGAAGGGGAGGTCGACGACGACGAGCGCCCGCTGCACGCCCTTGACGACCGACGCCGCGTGGTAGATCATCTGGTCGAGGGTGATGGGGAGCGTTGTCAGGTTACCGGCCATGACGTTGGAGGCGGAGTCTCCGACGATGATGAGGTCGATCCCGGCGTGGTCGATGATCTTGGCCATAGAGTAGTCGTAGGCGGTGAGCGCGCTGATTTTTTCGCCCTTGAGTTTCATTTCCGATAGCACGTGGGTGGTGACCCGCTTGATTCTTGATTCTACTGACATGATGGTTGTGGATTATGGTTGCTTGAATGTCCCGATGATGGTTTGCCCGCCGGTCACTTTCTGCCCCAGGCGGACGTGTATGGCGGTGTCTAACGGGAGGAAGAGGTCTACCCGCGAGCCGAACTTGATGAAGCCGAGGTGGCGGTCTTGCCTTGCCTCGCGTCCCTCGGCGGCGTAGGTGACGATGCGCCGTGCCAGGGCGCCGGCGATTTGTCTCGTCACGATTTCCTCGCCCGCGGAGGCGCGGATGGCGACGGTGGCCCGCTCGTTGTCCAGGGAGGATTTCGGCAGGTAGGCGATCAGGTGTTTGCCGGGGTGATGCTTGACGTAGGTGACTGTCCCGTTGACGGCAAACCAGTTGACGTGGACGTTGAAGATGCTCATGAAGACGGATACTTGCAGACAAGGGCGCTTCAGGTATTCCGCCTCGAAGGTCTCCTCGATCACGACGACGCGCCCGTCCGCGGCGGAAAGTATCACGCGATCGTCGACGGGGATCTCGCGACAGGGAGAGCGAAAGAAGTTGAGCATGAACAGGAGGAGAAGGCTTGTCGCCACTAACACGTGGGGGAACGCGACGGGCAGGGCGACGAACATCAAGGTGTTCACGCACGCGTACGTCACCAGCGCTTTTGCTAACAGGGGGTAACCCGCTTTATGTATTTTCATGAGAGGCGTTTTTAACAGTGTCGACGGACGAAATTAGTATTTCCATTGTATATAAACAAAAATGGCGGGGATGGTGAAGAGGATGGCGTCGAGGCGATCGAGTATCCCGCCGTGTCCCGGCAGGAGATGCCCGGAGTCCTTGACGTTGACGCCTCGCTTGAAGAGGGATTCGATCAGGTCGCCGTAGACGGCAAAGAGGACGACGAGGCAGGCGATAACGACGGTATCCGTCCGCGTCAAGCCGTCGACGAACGGGGCGATCCACGTGCCGGTCGCGAGCGTGGCGATGCTCCCGCCGGCGAACCCTTCCCAGGTCTTGTTGGGAGAAACGCGGGGAAACAGCTTGTGCCTGCCGAGGCAGACGCCGGAGAGGTAGGCGAACGTGTCGTTGATCCAGGCGAGCAGGAAGGGAAGGAAGACGATCGCCGGCGTCCACTCGCCCGTGACGCGGTAAGGGATGTATACCAGCAGGGTGAAGGGGAGGGAGATGTAAAAGAGGGCGTGGAAGGAAAAGGCGACGTTCCGAAAGCCTATTCCCCGCTTCCGGTAGAGTTCCACGACGGGGAGCAGGGAGAGGACGAGGAGGAATAGCAGGTAGAGGTCGGCGTAACGCTCGCCAACGTGACCGTGGAGGAAGCCCGCGGTGAACAGGAGTATCCCGCACGAGGCACACAAGGGGATGTTGACGTGCACGTCGATTTGTCGCGCCATTCGCCCGTACTCCGCGATCCCGGCGACGATGAAGAAGAGAAAGAGGAGGTAAAAGCAGACGGGATACGTGAAAATCGCCGCCACTATCGCGGCGACGAATATTCCTCCACTGAGTACCCTTTTCCAGAAGTTATTCACCCCTGTTCGCTTCAATGACGCACGCGGCTCGCTCCGCGTCGTCCTTGTTGACCATCACGTTAATCTCGCCCAGCATCACGTAGGCGGAATCCTTGTGATTAAGGATCACGGCCGGGATACCTTCCTGCTCCAACAGGCATTTCACCTCTTCGGCGGTATACTCCACGGTGGTTGTAAATACACTGGTCCAGTTTTCCATATATTTCAAGATTTATGATTGAACATCATCCGTCGCGTCCGGCTGTTCCGTTTCCGGGTGCTTCGCGACCTCCTCCTCTTCCAGCCAGGGGCGTTTACCGAGGATGTGCTCGAGGTCGTCGCTAAAGATCACCTCGCGCTCGATCAACAACTCGGCCACCTGCCGGTGCTGTTCCTGGTGCTCGCCGAGGATCTTCTTTGCCCGCGTGTAGGCGGAAGTGACCAGCTCCTTCACCTCCGCGTCGATTAACTCCGCGGTCTTCTCGGAATAAGGCTTGGTGAAGTGAAAATCGCTTTGCCCGGAGGAGTCATAATAACTCAACATCCCGACCTTTTCGCTCATCCCGAAGATTGAGACCATAGCGTATGCCTGCTTGGTCGCCTTCTCCAGGTCGTTCTGGTCGCCGGTAGATACTTGCCCGAAGACGAGTTCCTCGGCCGCCCGTCCTCCCAGCACGGAGCACATGTCGTCGAGCAACTGTTCCCTGGTCGTGATCTGTCGTTCGCGAGGCAGGTACCACGCGGCCCCCAGCGCCTTCCCGCGGGGGACGATCGTGACCTTCAGCAGGGGATGCGCGTGCTCCAGCAGCCAGGAGACGGTAGCGTGACCTGCCTCGTGGTAGGCGATGGCCTTTTTCTCGTTCATCTTGATCACCTTGCTCCTGTTCTCGAGGCCTCCCACGATGCGGTCGATAGCGTCGAGGAAATCCTGCTTCGTGACGCACTCCTTGTCCTTCCGGGCGGCGATCAGTGCTGCCTCGTTGGAAACGTTCGCGATGTCGGCCCCGGAGAATCCCGGCGTTTGCTTGGCGAGGAAGGCGTACTCCACGTCCGTCCCCAGCTTGAGCGGGCGCAAGTGCACTTTGAATATCTCCTCCCTGTCCTTCAACTCCGGGAGATCGACGTATATCTGCCGGTCGAAGCGTCCGGCACGCAGGAGGGCACTATCGAGGATATCGGCGCGATTGGTAGCCCCGATAATGATGACCCCGGAATTGGTCTCGAAGCCGTCCATCTCGGTAAGCAACTGGTTCAGGGTATTCTCTCGCTCGTCGTTAGCCCCCATGTTGGGATTCTTCCCGCGTGCCCGCCCGATGGCGTCGATCTCGTCGATAAAGACGATGCACGGGGCTTTCTCTTTCGCCTGCTTGAAGAGATCGCGGACGCGGGAGGCCCCGACCCCGACGAACATCTCCACGAAATCCGATCCCGACATGGAGAAGAACGGCACGTTCGCTTCCCCGGCCATAGCTTTAGCCATGAGTGTCTTTCCGGTGCCCGGCGGGCCTACCAGCAGGGCGCCCTTGGGGATTTTCCCACCCAGCCGGGTGTACTTGCCGGGGCTTTTCAGGAAGGAGACGATCTCCTCCACCTCCTGCTTGGCTTCCGCCAGCCCGGCGACGTCCTTGAACGTGATCTTGACGTTCGACTCCCTGTCGAAGAGCTTGGCCTTTGACTTGCCCACGCTGAAGACACCGCCCGGACCGCCACCGGCGCCGCGATTCACGCGCCGCATGATAAACAACCAGAAGCCGATGAAGATGGCGGTCATGAGCAGCAATTGCACCAGCCCGTTTTCCCACCAACTCTTGTCATCGTCGTAATCCCTCGTGACATCTTTGGCCCCAGGGATATCCGCTTGTGCCTGGTCGATATTCGCCTCGGAAGCCTCCGTCGAGGCCACCTTGTAAGAGTAATGTGGCCCCGTCGATTTGTTCTTGAACCCTCGCGCGACGAGATCGGGGTAATTCTCGACCCGGTCTTCCTTGAGGTAGACGTCCACCTTGTACTCGAGCCGGCAGAGCGTCAGTTTCGCGACATCTCCCTTTTCCAGCATCGTGTTTTTCACCGTTTCCCATGTCGTCGACAAGGGATCGGGCGCCGAGGGGAAGAAGTTTATCCCGACGATTACCGCGAAAATCAGCAGGTAGAACCAGTAACTGTTGTTTCTCGTCCCCTTGCCATTCTTCCCTCCCCCCACGGGCGGGAACTTGATGTCATTCTTTTTATCGGCCATAACGTGTTGATGTATTTTCTTCTAACGTAGTTATTCGGGCATCTGCCCAGAAATCTTCCAGCTGGTAATACTCCCGTTGTTCCTTCTGGAACACGTGGATCACGACATCCCCGTAATCCAGCAGTATCCACGACGCCTGGTTCATCCCCTCGACGTGCGTTGGTTTTTCTCCCAGCGTCTTGCCTATCATCTCGTACGCGTTATCGGCCAGACCGGAGACGTGAGAATTGGAAGTGCCGTGACATATCACGAAAAAGCGGCAGAAACAATTTGTTATCTTCCTCAAATCCATTTTCACGATGTCGACTCCCTTGCGATCATCCAGTGCCCGGACGGCCTCGTCCGCGAGTTGTTCTGCTTCATCCATGCGTTAAAAACAATTTTATAAATCCCGGGCAAATATACGGCATTATTTGACACCTGCCAAGCGTCGCGCGGGATGGCGCGGGGAAGAAAACGAAGCAACCGGCGGGAAGCGTGTTTAAACGCGGGAAATCGCGGGAAAACATGAGGAATACTCGCGAGCGCGCTTATCTTCGCGGGCAAAACACGCGATTATGAAAAAAGCCATTGTATTGTTATCCGGCGGGGTGGACTCCACCACGGCCCTTTACCTCGCCTACGCGGAGGGATTCCGCGAGTTGCACGCCCTCACCTTTCTCTACGGGCAGAAGCACGTCAGGGAACTCCTCTCGGCACGGGCCGTGGCGCGGGCCGTCGGCGTGCGCGCGCACGAGATCATCGACCTGCCCGTTGGCCGGTGGAAATCCAGCTCCCTGACCGACGCTAACCGTTCCATTGCCGACGGCGATTTGCAGCGCAAGACCATCCCGGCCACCTATGTCCCCGCCCGCAACGCGGTATTCCTCTCCATTGCCGCCTCTTACGCCGACGCGAAGGAGATCGAGGACATTTATATCGGCGTGAGCCAAGTGGACTATTCCGGCTACGTCGACTGCCGGGAGGAGTTCATCCGCGCGATGGAGAAGGCCATCAACGAGGGCACTCTCCTCGGCACCGTGAAGGAACGACCCGTGCGCGTGCACGCCCCCTTCCTCCACTTGACCAAGGCCGACGAGATTCGTCTCGGCGTCAAACTCGGCGTGGATTATTCCCTCACGTGGAGCTGTTACCGCGGGGATAATCTCCCGTGCGGCACGTGCGACAGCTGCCTGCTCCGGGCGAAGGCCTTCCGGGAAGCAGGCGTCGAGGACAAGACAAGAGAGCGGAATGCATATTAGAAAACTGTTTAGATTCGAGGCGGCGCACGTCGTGCGGGAATGTACCTCGCGTCATTGCCGGGAGAACATCCACGGCCACTCCTACGTCGTCGAGGTGATCATCTCCTCGGACACCCTCGACAGGGGATACATGGTCATGGATTTCGTGCTGCTGGATAAGGTCAAGGCTCTCGTGGACCGCTTCGACCACTCGTACTCCCTCTGGCGCGGCGAGGACGCGGGGATGAAGGCGTTCGTCTACCGCTACAACCGGCGGGTGGTCGAGATGCCCGTCTCCCCCTCCGCCGAGGGGTACGCCCTGCTCTTTTTCTTTCTCGTCGACAAGATCCTGCGCGAAGCTGAGTGTAAAAACGGGGAAGGGAACGTGCAACTCCATTCCGTCCGGGTGCACGAGACCGTCACCGGCTATGCCGAGGCTTTCCGCGAAGACCTGGCGCTGGTCGACTTCACGCCCGATGACGTCCTCTTCTCCTCGGCGATCCTCGACGACGAGCAGGCCCCATCACCATGAAGAATGACGACAGTCCCTGCCTGTTACTCGCCAGGGACGGCATCTTCCCCGTCACCCGCGACATCGACGGCAACCCTCTCCCCTCCCCTCCCGCGTCGGGCTTCCCGTTCCCCGGGACGATCCAGGGCGAGGGGAAATTGAACGGTATCCCGTCACTGTTCGTGCGACTGGCCGGCTGTAACCTGCGCTGCGCGTGGGAGGGCAGCGCGTGCGACACGCCTCACGCGGCCGCCGGAGCGACGGGCACGCGCTCGCTCCCCGCGCGGGAGGTGGCGGGGATCGTGGCGCGGAATCGCGACAATATCCGGCACGTCGTCATCACCGGGGGCGAGCCGCTCCTGCAACCCGACGGCGTCGAGGCACTCTGTCACGCGCTCCGCCGGCATTTTCCCTTTCACGTTACCGTGGAGAGCAACGCCACCCGCTACGAGGAGCGCGTCGCCGGCGTCGCCGACCTGATGAGTCTCTCCCCGAAATTGTCTTCTTCCGCTCCCGCGAGCGCCGCCGGGCATCACGCCGCGCGCCTCAGGCCGGACGTTATACAGCGTTACATTTCTCACGCGCGGGAACGCGGGAAGGATTTCCAGCTAAAGTTCGTGTACGCGACGGGGAGCGACGTGCACGAGATCCACGAGTTGCTCGCTTCCTTGCGCGACTGGACGAACGAGGATATCCTCCTCATGCCCCTGGGCAACACGCCCGCGCTGTCGCGACAAAACGCTATCCTCGCCGCCGGGCACGCCATCCGCAACGGCTGGCGTTATTGCGATCGCCTGCACGTCTCTCTTTTCGGCGACAGGGAAGGAGTGTGACGGAGGCTGTCTCGCAGGGCGTCCAGCTCGCGGATCTGCCCGGTGTACTCGCTTTTCCGGATAAAGTCGAGCAGTTCGACGAGTTGCAGGTATTTTTCCCGCGGCAGGTCGGTGACTGCCTTCAGCCCGATCGCTCCCGCGCCGGGGACGTCGATGAGCGCGAGGATGCTCTTGATCCATTCCACGTATGCCTCGTGGCGCAACCGGTAGTAGCGGATAAAA
>JAIRKS010000210.1 GCA_031259905.1 Odoribacteraceae bacterium | reverse complement strand
CACGGGCACCGTACTTAAAGTTCCAAGTACCGTACTTAAAGCCTTTAATATCGTATATAAAGTTCCGGTCATCATCTTTAAACTTCTATCGTTCGTGCGACAAAAGTAACGTGTTTTTCTTTACTGCAAGACAATCCTCCCTTTTTTTTTGAGTATTTTTCTTTTCACTGGAATAATGGTCCGTCGAATTCCTCTCGCCGGGCGGGAAAATGAAGAACAGCACCTTAAAAACGAAGAATCGCGTCTAAAAAAAGCACCCTCGCGAGTAAAAAACGAAGCATAACGCCTGAAAAAAGAAAAATCGCTCCCCGTGAAAAGCCTCCCCCCTCGTGATCACCCGAAAAGCACCCCCTCGCTAGCGAGGATCTCCCGTTTGAGGCGCGTTCCCCACCGGTACCCGCCGGCATCGCCGGAAGCGCGCGTCACGCGGTGACACGGCACGATCAAGCTCACCGGGTTAGCCCCCACGGCAGTCCCGACGGCGCGTATCGCCCGCGGGTAGCCGGCACGCGCGGCGACCTCCCCGTAAGAGAGCGTCCTGCCGGGCGGGATCTCCAGCAACGCCCGCCACACCGCCAGCTGGAAACCTGTCCCGCGCACGTGCACCGTCGCGCGCTCCAGCGGCGACACCGCGCCCGCCACGACGCGACCGCCCGGATACCGTCGCGACAATTCCGCGACGAACCGCGTCTCCTCCTCCTCGAACGCCAGGCAGCAGATCCCCACGCTCGTGGCCGCCACGCGCGCCGTGCCGAACGGCGTCTCCACGCGGGCGGTGGCGAGGGCGGGGCGGGTGGACACGGCGCCGGGGAAGGCCGTCACGAGAGGGGTGACGGCGCTTCCCGGCGGGCGGCGGGCGGCGGCGGGCGGTTACTCGCTGGATTTTGCCCGGCAGAGTAACGGGTAGCGCGTGCCGGCGGTGTAGTCAAAGGGCCACGCGTTGGTGTTGTAGGAGGACGTGATGTTACCCGCGTTCTCGGTGGTGAGGAAGCAGTTGAGGTTCTCGTGGTTCACGCCGTCTCCCGTGTTCGCGGTGTAGGTGTACAGGAAGGAGGGGTACGGTCCCGTGTACATGGCGAGGTAGCTGCCCAAGGCGTCCGCGAGCGCGTTGTCCGGGATGTTCGTCGCGACCCAGGGTTCGTAGGCGGCGGGGCAGTTGTTGTAGACTTTCCAGTCTCCACTATTGTTCTCTTGCCATACCTCGGCGACGGCGTAGGTGGCGGTTTGCTGGCCGGTGGCGCGGGAGATATCCGTCCAGGAGGTGCCGGAGCCGTGCTGGAAGGCGAGGACGCGGTTGCCGTTCCAGGGGGCGGTCATGGCGGGGACAGTGAAGTCGAGGGTGGCGGAGGGGGCGGTGATGACGGGTTGGGACATCGCGTCGAGGGTGAAGGCGAGGGCCGTGCCGTCGACGGGGCCGACGGTGGAGGGGCTTTGCCAGAGGACGGCGCGCGTCGTGGCGTCGATGACGCGCGTGTAGGTGGCGGGGATGAAGCCGGCGACGGGCAGGCGCGCGGTGCCGCCGTTGCCGTTGAAGTTGTAGGCGGCGGTGGCGGAGATGTCGTGGAGGAAGAAGGGGGGCTGGAGGTAGGCGGCGGAGAGGGTTTCCGAGTGGTCGTCGAGGGCGGCGGTGACGGTGACGCGACGGCTGGCGGCGATGGTGGCGGGGAGATTGTCGGCGGCGGTGGTGCGCGCGGGGATGGATAGCTCGATGGGGGTGTTGTCCGCGCCGGTGGAGGTTTGGTTGACGTCGGGAGTGGCGTCGGGGAAGGTGGCGGTGGCGTGCCACGCGGCGGCGATGGTGTTGGGCGTGACGGTGACGATGTCGCCGGCGGGCGCGAGGAGGTATTCGCCGGTGCCGAGGGCGCCTTGCTCGCGGAAGAGGATGTCGGCGTAGGCGAGGGTGTTGTTGGTGTACGGTGGCGGGGCGAAGGCAACGAGCTTGCTGGCGCCGGCCTGGGTGATGTCGAAGGTGATGCCGCCGGGGTATCCTTCGAAGAAGGCGTCGGTGTCTGATTCGACGCGGATGGTTGCCGTTCGCGCGTCGGCGCCGGTGTTGGCGGCGAGGCGGAAGGTGTAGGGGGCGGAGATGGCGGCGGGGTAGTAGGAGGCGCCGTAGGCGGGTTGGGGGATGGTGATCCACGAGGCGTCGGCGGGGTTGTCGAGCGCGAAGCGCCACGTGCCCTCGGAGGAGACGGAGCGGGTGTACTTGCCGGCGGCGGCCGGGTAGTCGCCGGCGAGGGTTTGCGAGAAGTTGATGGGGCGGGTGAGCCAGAGTACCTCGATGTGACCGGTGGCGCGGGTGATGGCGTCGCCGCTGGGGTCTTCGTCCAGGGAGATGGTGATCGTGCTGCGGAGGGTGGCGCCGGTGGTGTTGTTGCCGGCGGGGAGCACGGAGATGCTTTTCGCCACGGCGTTGAGGTTTTTGAAGTCACCGCCCGTGGGGATCCACCACGTGATGCCGCCTTCCACGCCGTAGGTGAGCACGTATTCTATTCCTCCAGAGGTGGGGATGGGGATGGGGATGGCGCTAATCGAGACGCTCTTGGCGACGGTTTGTCCCTTGTAGAAGACGAGTACCGCGGGGTCGAGTTCGAGGGAGTATTCCCGCTCGGTGGATCGCTTGACGGTGATTGTTTTCTTGAGGTTGTGGACGACGATGTCGAAGTGTCCGTCGTCGGTACCGGTGCTAGTTGACTTGGCCCTGAGGTTGATTTTCTGCCGGGTTTCGCCGGCGGATCCGTCGTAGGAGTCGGTGCCGGGTTCGAACTCGATCCAGTCGTCGCGTTGCCCGATGGTCCACCCGCCGGGGTAGTTGGTGGCGACGCGGACGGTCTTGTAGTATTCGGCGGGGTTGCCGTCCTTGTCGACGTAGAGGGTGACGATGCTTTTGTCGACGGCGAGGTAGTACTGGTCGTTGAACGTGATGTCGTTTAGCCCGCTGTCGTTCCACTCGGTAATGGTGGCGGTGATGTTGGCGGGTTTGTTGGCGTAGGCGTCGCCGGGGGTGGGGTAGCCGTGGGCGCTGACGTTTTGTATGACGACGTCGTAGAGGTGGTTGCGCAGGAGGGGGAGGTAGGTGTAGTCGGGTTCGGTGCCGGAGCGGAATTCGACGCGGTAGTAGTTGGTGGCGGTTTGTCCCTCGTCGTTGGTGTACTTGCCGCCGATGACGAGACAGGTGTTGTCTTCCCAGCCGTCATCGTCGACGGGGTCTCCCGCGGGGGCCTCGAAGGTGTAGATGGCGCGGGTGAAGGCGCGTTTTTGCTCGTCGGGGACGGTGTAGGGGACGGGGCCCGTGCCGGTGGCGACGTTGTATGGGAGGGGTTCTTCTGTCTTGACGGCGACGGCGGGGATGTTGGGGGCGATGGCTTTTTTCTCGCTGTCGACTTGTTTCCACTGGCTGGCGTCGTAGCCGTCGAGGTTTCCGGGCGCGTTGCTGGCGTCGGGGGTGACGGTGCCGGCGCTGTAGCGGTTGTATAGGTAGACGCTTTCGAGGGTGAAGTTCGTGACGGCGTCGAGGAGGCGGACGTCGACGCGGGCGACGGCGCGGGTGAGGTCGAGGGAGGCGACGGGGGAGGGGTTGGTTTCGTCGATGACGAGGGGGTTGGTGTATCCCCACATGGGGATTTTTCCGTCGATGATGTTTTCGACGACGAGGTTGTCGAGGATGGCGGCACGGGTGGCGCCGGTGGCGGCGTCGGGGGTCGTGCCGTGGAGGGTGGCCGGCGGGATGCCGGCGAGTTTGCCGCGGGCGTTGGCGATGATGACGGCGTTGTAGGTGCCGACGGGTAGCCTGACGGTGAATTCGCGTTTGTTGGCGCCGGCGTCTTTGATGCTGTAGGCGTGGGCGCGGTAGTATAGTTTGTCGCCGGTTGTCGAGAAGAGGAGGACGTCGACCTCGTCGACGGTGTTTTCTTGCCCCTCGGTCATGGCGCGGGTGGCGGGCGAGGAGGGCATTGTCAGCGAGAGGGTGACGAGGGCAGTGTCGTCGACGGGGGCACCGCCGTTGCCGAGGTCGCGGATGCAGGTTGCCAAAGAGAGGACGAGCAGCAGGGATGTGACGTGTTTCGTCACTCGCGCGGCGACGTTTTGATGAACTTTTTCTATTCCCGGGGCGACATGGTGCCCCGTGTTTCTTGTTTTGTCCTGGCGTGTCATAGGGTTAGCCTTGTTGGTTCATTGTCCATGTTGTTTGCTCGCGAATATACATTTTTCGTTTGACATGGTGCGCGCGAGCGCTTCTTTTTTTTCGCTTTGTCCCGCGGCACGTGTTTTTCCTTTCGCGACGCGACAATTTCCCGTGTTCTCTTTGACCGGTATCGCCGCGGGAATCCGGGGAAATAGTCCTACTTTCGCGACATGAGACACTTTTAACTGAATAGCCATGATAGAAGAAAACGTTAGCAAGGGCATCATGAACGCCATGAAAGCCCGCGACACGCTCCGCCTGGAGGTGTTGCGCAATATCAAGAAGGTTTTTATCGAGACGAAGTCGGCAGCGGGCGCTCCCGCGTCGCTCGATGACGAGACTTGCACGCGGGTGATCCGCAAGCTCGCCAAGCAAGGACGGGACGCCGCCGGGATTTTCCTCCGCGAGGGACGGGAGGATTTGCACGCGCACGAGATGGCACAGGTGGCCGTGCTCGAGGAGTTTCTCCCCGCGCAGCTGGACGATGTCGCCCTGGTCGCCGCCTTGCGCGAGATCATTGAACGCGTCGGGGCCACGCCGGCCAACGCGGGGAAGATCACGGGCCTCGCTAACCGGGAGCTTGCCGGGAAGGCCGACGGGAAAAGGATCGCTGACAAGGTGAAGGAGCTGCTGGGATGACGGTCAAGGAGTGGACGCGCGGCGTGATCAAGCAGCAGGAGATCGACAAGTATCTCGACAAGGGGAAGGATTTTATCGACAAGACGGCGATCGAACAGGAGCTGGAACGCCAACGACGCCCGGAGACGCGGCGCGTGCGGGAGATCCTGCAAAAGTCACTGGAGATAAAGACGCTCTCCCCCGCCGAGACCGCCACGCTGCTAAACGTCGAGGATCCCGCGCTACTCGCCGAGATGCAGGAAACGGCGCTCGCCGTGAAGCGGAAGGTGTACGATAACCGGATCGTCTTCTTCGCCCCGCTGTATCTCTCGAACTTGTGCGTGAACAATTGCCTGTATTGCGGCTTCCGGGAGGAAAACAAGGAGGAGAAACGGCACGTGCTCTCGATGGAGGAGGTGACGCGGGAGGCGGCCGCCGTGATCGACGAGGGGCACAAGCGCGTGATCGCCGTCTGCGGGGAACACCCGCGCAGCGACGTGGATTACATGGCCGACACGCTCGCCGCCATTTATTCCGTCAAGCGCACCACCCCCTCCGGGAAAGGGTTTAATAATATCCGCCGCGTGAACGTGAACGCCGCGCCGATGGAGATCGCCGCGCTGAGGAAACTCTGGCGGGCAGGAATCGGCACGTACCAGGTGTTCCAGGAGACGTATCACCGCGGGCGATACGCCGAGTTGCACGCCCCGTCGAGCATCAAGGGCAATTACCGCTGGCGGTTGTACGCGGTGCACAGGGCGATGGATGCCGGTATCGAGGACGTGGCGATCGGCGCGCTGTTCGGGTTGCACGACTGGCGGTTCGAGGTGATGGGGCTGTTGCATCACGCGCTCGACCTGGAGCGACATTTCGGCGTGGGGCCGCACACG
>JAIRKS010000184.1 GCA_031259905.1 Odoribacteraceae bacterium | reverse complement strand
CGGCTTCGCGCCCCCGAACTTCATACAATCCATCGTGGACAATGTTCGACAATGGAAGGAACGTCCCACGGAATACCGGAAAAACAACCTGGCGTACTCCATCGAGTACCCCGACGAGTACATCGTTCCGGGCGGCAACTCGGACTGGTACACCTATCACCAATGCAACCACTACGATACTACCACCTACAACGAAGACTTGTGGGGAGGGGTCAGCAAGAAGAAAAGCATCTACGACCCCTGCCCAGAAGGCTGGCGGGTGCCATTGATCGATCGGAACTCCACCCAGTCTCCCTGGGACGTTTCAGATCTGGAGCACTGGTTTGCAATCATCCCCGGCACGGCAGACCGGGAATCGCCGCTACTGGGTTTTTACCCCGCAACGGGAGCTATCTACATAACCGGGGAATTACCCGATAAATTGGGGATCGAACTCTGGACGGCAACCTCCGAGTTTGACGAAACAAATATCAACTATTTTAAAAATTCTAGTTTCAGATACAGCTACTCAATGCGTTTTGTCTCAGGAAGTCAAGCATGCCTTTGGAAGAGGCGAGCTGAAGCCCTCAACGTGCGATGTATACGAGACTTTAAATGATAAAAAAGATAAACATAAATACCTAACGACTCGTGGCCAATCATTAACTATTAAAATTTCAAAACAATGAAAAAGAATCAATTCAATTTATTGGTTGTACTGTTTGCAATCTTCTTTGCAAGCTGTCAAGAGGACGGGCAACTTTTCCTGTCCAGTGAACAAAACGAGACGAGAGGCGAGAAAGTCGCCATCGTCGGAGACAATTACCTGGGGAACCCCGGAGGCATCTACGTGCTGTCGGAAGGCAACATGACGAGCGAGAACGGGGCACTCTCCTTCATCGATGCTTCCGATCTTGCACTTTCCGATTTCCCCGCCCAAAACGATGTTATCGGGTCAGGTACAATGGGGAATGTATCGCAAGACCTGTTCATCGCGGACAACAAGATGTACATCGTGAACCAGAATGGCGATATTGATCAGGGAGCTCAAAACCTTTTCAGGACAGATTCCACGCTGACTGAATCCAAAAGCTCCAACCCGGGTGGCTACTTCGCGGAAGGGTGGTCGGGAAACACCCCGACACACCTGGCCGTCTCCGGGGCCACGATCTACGTGAGGACCAACGACGGCGTCGTCATCACGGACACGAGTACCTTCACAGATGGTAGTACGCCCCCCACCCCGCTAGACGGAATCTCGACCCCATCGCGCACGCGTAGGGCCATGATCAGTAACGATGGTGTAAAATACCTGTATGTCGGTTCGGAAAACAACGTGGTTTACAGGATCAACACCACCAACAACTTCGTGGACAAGATCGCCGTGGAAGGCACGGTCGCCGGACTGGTCGCCGTGCGCCGCGACAACAAGGCGACCCAGTACGTCTACGCGTTCGGCATCACCTCGAGCACCACGGCCGTGTTGTCCAAAATATCAAGGGACACGGTCATATCGAGAGACACGATCGACGGCGCGCCGCTCGATCCCGGCCTGTTCATCCCGTCCGTCGGCCTGTGCTGCTACGCCGGCGCCGTGGAGGACATCGTCTACTTCCGGAGCAACAACTGGGACCCCACGACGATATACAGGTACGAGGTCGGGACGGGAGACCTGATCACCCTCTATACCGTGCCCGATGGCATCGACGAGCGAGCACAGATCATCTACGGCGACCTCGGCGTGGACCCGCGCACCGGCGACCTCTACTTCGGGTACGTCGGCAACTGGGGCGCTTTCGCCACCGTCAACGGCATCGGGCGGCTGAGGAAAGGCGACCCGAACTCCATACAGGAGTATAGGGCATCCTACAACCCTCCCTACAAGATCGACACGCATTTCACCGCCGGCATCTACTTCAACGAGGAGTTTGACATGTAAGGACTCGTGGCCACGAGTCGCGCAGTATTCCCTCTCGTCCTCCTCGCCCCGGACGCGCCGCGTTACCTGTTCAACCGGCAACATTTCTAATTAGACAAACAGAAAGCGGGGTTAGACAAACAGAAAGCGGGGTTAGACAAATCAAAAGTGGGGTTAGACAAATCAAAAGTGGGGTTAGACAAATCAAAAGCGGGGTTAGACAAATCAAAAGCGGGGTTAGACAAATCAAAAGTGGGGTTAGACAAATCAAAAGTGGGGTTAGACAAATCAAAAGCGGGGTTAGACAAATCAAAAGTGGGGTTAGACAAATCAAAAGCGGAGTTAGACAAATCAAAAGGGGAACTAGACAAACAGAAAGGGGAACTAGACAAACAGAAAGGGGAGTTAGACAAACAGAAAGGGGAACTAGAAAAACAGAAAGGGGAACTAAAAATCTCGAAAGAAAAACAAGAAAAACAGGAAGTCACGCGCCCCCTACAAGCAAGCGCGCGCGTCCGGCCCGACGTTAAACAACAAATCCAACACGCTCAACCCGTGGACGAACGGGAACCTGTCGTTGAACGTCTGGTGGTACACCTTGAACACGTGATCGTCCTCCCTCGCCCGCCGCGCCCGCTTCGGGTGAAAGACATCGCGGAAATCCGCGACGCCGGCCGCGACCTCCCGCGCGTACCCGTCGGAAAACGACACGTCGCGCGCGATCCCCAGGCAATCCATCAACCGCTCCATGATCCCGGCGTTCAAATCGACGAGAAACCGCTCCTCGCGCCGGAAAAACCCCTCGAACTCGTCCATGTAATAATCGTAAAACGGCGACTTCCCGTACGCGGCCTCTATCGCCCGCGCGTGCACCCGCTGCCAGCGCGTCGAGTAATCCACGCGGGCCTCCCCCGTCAGCAACCTCTCCCCGTGCGCCGCCCCGCGCACGGGCACCACGAGCGCCAGTGGCCCGTTCGCCGTCAAGATCTCGCACCGGTTACGGTACCCCTGCTTCCCGTAACTGTCGTGCCGCTCGACCACCACGCGCGCGGCCTCCTTCACCCGCGCCATGTACTGCACGGGCGGGAAATAAGCGGTATTTAAAACAATCGTGTCCATATCCTTTCCTACTGGTTCGCGGCGCGAAGGTAACCATCCCCGGCGGGAACGCGCGACGCGTCGCGAAAGATAACAGAAAATTAGCCGCCCGACGCTTGTTCATCACGATCTTTCGCGTAACTTCGGCGGGAAATTCAGAAGAATATTAACGACACGGAAAATATGACTCTCGAACTGTTGACACTGGATAAAATGTTGACGCCTTTCGCCCCGGTAATCGAGCGAAGGCACGACCGGTTCACGCGCGCCCGGGCCGCCCTCGCGGGAGGCTCGCCGCGCGTGTCGGATCAATGCAACTCTCATCTCCACTTCGGGTTGCACCGTGACGAGCACGGCTGGATTTTCCGCGAGTGGGCGCCGGCGGCCACGGCCATCTACCTCGTCGGCCCCTTCAGCGACTGGCGCGAGGACCCCGCCTACGCCCTCTCGCGCGCCGGCGACGAGGAATGGGAAATACACCTGCCCGAAGACGCCATCGAGCACGGCACGCTCTACCGCCTCCTCGTGAAATGGGACGGCGGGCAGGGCGAACGGCTGCCCACCCACGCGCGCCGGGCCGTCCAGGACGAGTACACCAAGCAATTCTCCGCGCAAGCGTGGATGCCCCCCCGCCCCTACCGCTTCAAGCACGCGGCGCCGGCCACCAGTGACGCCCCGCTCGTCTACGAGGCACACGTCGGCATGTCGACGGAACACCGCCGCGTGTCGACCTTCACGGAATTCCGCCTCTTCGTGCTCCCCCGCGTGGTCGACCTGGGATACAACACCATCCAGTTGATGGGAATACAAGAACACCCCTACTACGGCTCGTTCGGCTACCAGGTATCGAACTTCTTCGCCGTCAGCTCGCGCTTCGGCACGCCCGCCGAGCTGCAACAGCTCGTGGACACCGCCCACGGGATGGGCCTCCGCGTCGTGATGGACCTCGTCCACTCCCACGCCGTGAGCAACGAGGCGGAAGGCCTCGGGAAATTCGACGGGACGGAAACACAATTCTTTCACGCCGGAGAACGCGGGAGACACCCCCTGTGGCGCTCCCGCTGCTTCGACTACGGGAAAACGCGCGTGACGCACTTCCTGCTGTCCAACTGCAAGTACTGGCTCGAAGAGTTCCACCTCGACGGCTTCCGCTTCGACGGGATCACGAGCATGATATACACCGACCACGGCATACATCGCGACTTCACCGCGTACGACCTCTATTTCGACGGACAGCAGGACGAGGACGCGATCACCTACCTCAAGCTCGCCAACGAGGTGATCCGCGAGGTCAACCCGAACGCCATCACGATAGCCGAGGAGATGAGCGGCATGCCCGGCATGGCCTTCCCCGTGGCGGGCGGAGGCTTCGGCTTCGATTACCGCATGAGCATGGGCGTGCCCGACTACTGGATACGCCTGATCGAGGAGAAACGCGACGAGGAATGGCACGTCGGCGACATGTTCCACGAACTCACGCGCGGACGCGTCGAGGAACGGACGATCAGCTACGCCGAAAGCCACGACCAGGCTATGGTCGGCGACAAGACGATCTTCCACCGCCTCGTGGACAAGGAAGTATACGAGCACATGAGCGTCTCCTCGACCAGCCTCGTGATCGACCGGGGAATCGCCCTGCACGAGATGATCCGCCTGCTGACGATCGGCACGGCCGGCAACGGATACCTGACGTTCATGGGAAACGAGTGGGGACACCCGGGATGGATCGACTTCCCGCGGGAAGGCAACGGGTGGAGCTACGACCACGCCCGGCGACTGTGGAGCCTCGTGGACGACGACCACACCCGCTTCCGCTTCATGAACGCGTTCGACCGGGAAATGATCCGCGTCGCCACGCGCTACCGGCTGTTCGACCACCGGGCGGAAGTACTGACGCGGGACAACGAGCAGCAAGTCCTCGCGTTCACGCGCGGCGAACTGCTGTTCGTCTTTAACTTCAACCCGACGCGCTCGCTCGCCGGGTACGAGTTCGAGGCCCCCGCGGGAAAATACACCGTGACGCTGAACACGGATCGCGTGGAATTCGGCGGCTTCGGACGCGTGGACGAGTCCGTGAAGCACTTCACGCGACACGTCCCCCCACGCCTGAGCCTCTACCTGCCGGCGCGGTCGGGAATGGTACTGGAACGATGTTGAAAGTTGAATCTATTAATCATAATTATGGGATGCTTAAAGTTTAATAAAGAAGAATTAGTCAACCTCGAGTACGCGCTCAAACGCGAGGTGTTGCTAACCAACCGGGCAGGAGGATACTGCTCGACGACGATCGTGTGCTGTAACACGCGCAAGTACCACGGCCTGCTGGTGCTGCCCGTGGAGGAAGAGAACCGCGTCCTCCTGTCGTCGTTGAGCGAAACCGTCGTGCAGCACGAGAAGTCCTTCAACCTCGGCATACACAAGTACCCGGGAACGTATTACCCGCGCGGGCACAAGTACATCGTCGACTTCAACTACGAGCCGGTATTCTCGCTGGTGTACCGCGTCGGCGGCGTGACGCTGAAAAAAGAGATGGTGATGGTGCACAACGAGGAACGGGTGATGATCCGCTACACGTTGATCGACGCCCACTCGGAAACAAGGCTGCGACTGAAACCGTTCCTCGCGTACAGGGGAATACACGACCTGTGCAAGGCCAACCCGATGGCCGACACGAGGGTCGAGGAGGTGACACGCGGGATACGCTCGCGACTCTACGCCGCGTTCCCGTCGCTGTACATGCAGCTGAGCGACGAGCACGCGTTCGTGCCCGCGTCCGACTGGTATTACAACATCGAATACACCGAGGAACGCCTCCGCGGCTACGAGTTCCAGGAAGACCTCTTCGTCCCCGGCTACTTCGAGGTACCGCTACGACGGGGAGAAAGCGTGATCTTCTCGGCATCGACCGCCGAGGAGAAGCCCGGCGAGCTGGCAAACGACTTCGAGAAAGCCACCGGGGAACGAGGTGCGAGGGACAACTTCGAGAATTGCCTGAAGTACTCGGCATCGCAGTTCATCGTCCGCGACGGGGAGGACACGGGCATCGTCGCCGGCTACCCGTGGTTTGGCCGCTGGGGACGCGACACGTTCATCGCCCTGCCGGGCGTCACGCTATTCGCGAACGGCGACGCGAAAAGCTGCCGGGAGGTGCTGGACACGATGGCACGGCAACTGCGCGACGGACTTTTCCCCAACGTCGGGAAGCCCCCGCGGGCAGCGTACAACTCGGCGGACGCCCCCCTGTGGTTTTTCTGGACGCTACAACAGTACGGCAACGTCGCCGGGAAAGAAGAGGTCTGGGAACGCTACGGGGAGAAGATGAAAGAGATCCTGACGGCGTACCGCGACGGAAAGAACCCCGGCATACACGTGACGGGGAACGGCCTCGCGTGGACGGGCCTACACGGGCAAGCGCTAACGTGGATGGACGCGATCGTCGACGGGAAACCCGTGACCCCGCGCGATGGATACGCCGTGGAGATAAACGCCTTGTGGTATAACGCCGCGTGCTACGCCCTGGAGCTGGCCGAGAAAGCGGGAGACACGCGCTTCGTGGAGGAGTGGAAGGAGATGCCCGGAAAGATCGGGGAAAGCTTCCGCTCGCTGTTCTGGTACGAGAAAGGAGGGTATCTCGCGGATCGCGTGGAGGAGGCAGGCCAGGATGTCCGGGTGCGCCCGAACCAGGTGTTCGCCTGCTCGCTCGACTACTCGCCGCTGACCGACGAGATGAAACACGGGGTACTCGACGTGATCCGGCGGGAATTATTGTCGTCGCGGGGATTGCGCACGTTGTCGCCCAAGAACCCGGATTACAAGGGATCGTACGAGGGCAACCAGGAGGAGAGAGATTCCGCTTATCACCAGGGCACCGTGTGGCCGTGGCTGACCGGCGCGTACATCGAGGCCAACCTGAAGCTGCGGGGGAAACAGTTCCTGCCGGTGGCCAGGGAGCTACTGTCCGGCTTCGAGGAGGACATCTCGTTGCACGGGATCTGTTCCATCGCCGAGGTGTACGACGGTAACCCGCCTCAACGCCCCAACGGGTGCATCTCGCAAGCGTGGAGCGTGGGCGAGGTATTGCGCTCGATGGCCTTGATCAAGGCATACGAGAGTTTGGAGTAATGATTAGGTAAGGGGGAATATTTGTTTTTAAAATGTAAATGTATGAAGACAAAAGTTTTGATGTTCGGCTGGGAATTTCCCCCCCACATCTCTGGAGGACTGGGAACGGCGAGTTACGGGTTGACGAAAGGTCTGGCAAAGCACGGGGTGGATATCCTCTTCGTGATGCCGAAGGCCGGGGGAGACGAGGACCAAAGCGCCGTGAAGATTATTAACGCGAGCGACGTGGAGATGATGGAAGGGTTCGACCACGGGGAGGATTACTGGGAGTTCGTCCGGTTTATCGAGATCGGCTCGAACCTGGTGCCTTATCTCGACCCGGAACTTTTCGAGAAAGAAGACTCCGGGGCGATCAAAACGGGAGACGCGAGAGAACGCGTCACGTTACGGGGCAAGTACCCGTTCTCGGGAAGATACGGGATAAACCTGATGGAAGAGGTAGCACGGTATGCCCTGGTAGCCGGGACAATCGCGGCGCGACAAGAGTTTGACATCATCCACGCGCACGATTGGCTTACTTACACGGCCGGCATCGTGGCCAAGCGTGTGTCGGGGAAACCGCTGGTAGTGCACGTGCACGCCACCGAGTTCGACCGGAGCGGGGAGAACATCAACCAGCAGGTGTACGACATCGAACGACAGGGAATGCACGCCGCCGACCGGGTGATAGCGGTGAGCAACCTCACGCGGAATATCGTGATCAAGCACTACGGGATTGCCCCGGAGAAGGTAGTCACCGTGCACAACGCCGTCGATTTCCAATCGTACAAGGAGATGAAGGTAGAGCGGGGAGTGCCGGAGAAAGTCGTCACCTTCCTGGGACGCGTCACCTACCAGAAAGGCCCGGAGTACTTCATCGAGGCAGCAAACAAGGTGTTGAAATACTACCCGGACGTGCGCTTCGTGATGGCCGGCAGCGGGGACATGCTGAACCGGGCCATCCGCCGGGTGGCCCAGCTGAAGATCGCGACGCGCTTCCACTTCACCGGCTTCCTGTACGGCGACGACGTGCAACGGATGTTTGCCCAGAGCGACGTCTACGTGATGCCGTCAGTCTCCGAACCTTTCGGTATCTCCCCGTTGGAAGCAATGCGATCGGGCGTCCCCACGATCATCTCGAAGCAGTCGGGCGTGTCCGAGGTGCTGGTACACTCCATCAAGGTAGACTTCTGGGATATCGATGCTATGGCCGACGCCATCTACGGCCTGCTGGCCTACCCGGCACTCTCCCGCGTGGCCGGGAGGGAAGGACTGGAGGAAGTAGACCGCCTGAAATGGGAAAACGCGGCGTGGAAGATCAAATGCCTCTACGAGGAGATCACCGGCGCGTGAAGTATTCAAGATACATACTAAAATGACAAATAAGGCAACTGTATGAAAAAGACGATTTGTTTCTATTTCCAGTTACACCAGCCCGTGTTACTGAGAAGGTATCATTTTTTTGACATCGGGAAACGGAATGATTATTTCGACGAGTACATGAACCGCTCCATGATTCGTCGCCTGGCTGAACAATGTTACTTGCCGGCGAACTACCTGATGCTGGAGTTAATCTGCCGGCACGGTGATCGCTTCAAGATAAGCTACTCTATATCCGGCCTAGCGCTGGAGCAATTCGAGCTGCACGCCCCGGAAGTGATCGAGAGTTTCAAGAAACTGGCCGCCACCGGTAACGTCGAGTTCCTGGCCGAGACCTACGCCCACTCGCTTTCCTCGCTCTCCCCGACGGGAGAGTTCGAGAGCCAGGTCAGGCGACACGCCGGGAAGATCGAGACGTTATTCGGGCAGCGCCCGGTGACTTTCAGGAATTCCTCGCTAATCTACTCGGACGAGATCGGAGAACGAGTCTTCAACATGGGTTACAAGACAATGTTGACGGATGGTGCAAAACACGTTCTCGGGTGGAAAAGCCCGAATTTCGTGTACGAGAGCGCCACGCGTCCGGGCCTGAAATTATTATTGAAAGACTCCCGCCTGAGCGATGACATCACCGTCAACTTCTCGAACAGGAAGTGGAACGAGTACCCCCTGACGGCGGACAAGTACGTGCAATGGCTGCAAGGCGAGGCGACGGGACACGAGGTGATCAATCTATTCATGAATTACGAAACCTTCGGGGAGGATCAACCGGCAGGAACGGGTATCTTCGACTTCATGCGCCATCTTCCCGGGCGCATCCTCGACACGACGGATTTCGAATGCCTCACCCCGCGGGAAACAGTGGAAAAACACCAAGCGGTGGCCCCCCTGCACGTGCCTTATCCCATCTCGTGGACGGACGAGGAAAGGGACGTCACGAGCTGGCTGGGAAACGAGTTACAATCGACGGCTTTCGAGGAATTATACCGGGTACAACCCCGCGTGCAAGCGCTCGACGATCCCGGAGTGAACGAGACTTACCTCCGCCTGCAGGCCAGCAACCATTTTTACTACATGTCCACGAAGTTATTCTCCGACGGGGACTTTTTCACTCACCGTTCCCCGTACGATTCCCCGTACGAGGCGTTCATCAACTACATGAACGTGCTGAGCGATTTCCTCATCCGGGTGAATAGAATATGAACAAGATCTGAAACTTTAACATAGAAAATGAATAAAACAAATCTAAAGAACCCGGCTTACCTGTTCGAGGTAAGCTGGGAGGTATGTAACAAGGTAGGTGGAATCCACACGGTGGTATCCACGAAAGCACTTAGCATCGGAAAAATTTTTAAAGACAACTACGTGTTGATCGGGCCGGACGTGTGGCGTTCCAACGAGCCAAACCCGGAATTCTCCGAGGACCAACACCTCTTCAAATCCTGGAGAGCGAAACTGTCGCGGGACGGCTTACGGGCCAGGGTCGGACGATGGAACATCCCCGGCGATCCCGTCGTGATACTGGTCGACTTCACCCCGTTCTTCACGCAAAAGGACACGATCCTCTCCTCGTTCTGGGAAAAATTCCACCTGGATTCCCTCAAGGGACAATGGGACTACAACGAGCCGGTACTTTTCGGCTACGCCGCGGGAAAAGTCATCGAGCACTTCATCCGCCACAACCTCTCCACCCATCGCAACGTCATCGCGCACTTCCACGAATGGATGACCGGTAGCGGGTTGCTCTACCTCAAGCAAGCCACCCCGCGCGTCGCCACACTTTTCACCACGCACGCCACCGTCCTCGGTCGATCCATCGCCGGGAACGGTCTCCCCCTGTACGATGCCATGCCGCGATATAACCCGGCAGAAATCGCGCTCCGTTTCCAGGTAGAAGCAAAACAATCGCTCGAAAGCAAGGCCGCCGAACACGCCGATTGTTTCACCACCGTGAGCGAGATCACCGCCGTCGAGTGCGAAAGATTCCTCGGGAAACCCGTGGACATGGTCACCCCGAACGGATTCGAGAATAGCATGATCCCGCAAGGAAAGAAGTACCCGGCATTACGCGCGCGGGGAAGAGCGAAACTGCTCGAGGTAGCGCGGGCCGTCTCCACCACCGTCATCCCGGACGATGCCCTACTCGTCGGGACAAGCGGTCGGTACGAATTTAAAAACAAAGGCATCGACCTGTTCATCGAGGCCGTGGGACGGCTGAACAGGGGAAACGACATCGCGCGGGAAATCGTCGCCTTCATACTCGTCCCGGCAGGATACCGCGGCGTCGCGCCCGGGCTGCAGCACAACCTGAACAAGCCATTCCAGTCCGTTCCCCTCTCCTCCCCCTACCTTACACACGAGTTAACTGACCCGGCGAACGACCCGGTACTCGCGCGTCTCGCGGAACAAGCCCTGTTAAACGGGGCAAACGACCGCGTGAAGGTGATCTTTTGCCCCTGCTACCTCAGCGGGAACGACGGGATCTTCAACCTCTCCTACTACGACCTACTCGTTGGCATGGACCTGACCGTCTTCCCCTCCTACTACGAGCCGTGGGGATACACCCCGCTGGAAAGCCTCGCATTCAAAGTACCCACCATCACCACCACCCTCGCCGGATTCGGCTCCTG
>JAIRKS010000110.1 GCA_031259905.1 Odoribacteraceae bacterium | reverse complement strand
GTGCCGTTTACAACCCTGTGAACGCTTCCCTGGCCGCGGGCAGGACTTTTCCCGTCGCGCGATGAAGTGAAAATACCCCCGCGGGAGTCGCGGGTAAACGCGAGGAGGTGCCCGCGTTCCGGTATTAACGCCTATCTTCGCGGGGAAATAAAAAGTTTTACCTTAAATTCAATTTTATCATGTTGTACATCGCTTTATTCGGCCCCCCCGGAGCGGGAAAGGGCACGCAAGCCGCGAAAATCGCGGGAAAATATCACCTGTATCACCTCTCCACGGGCGACATCCTGCGAGCGGAAATCGCTAACGGGTCGACTCTCGGGTTGCTCGCCTCCGGGATCATCAATCGGGGCGAACTCCTGTCGGACGAGGTGGTGATGGCCCTCGTTGAACACGCTATCGACACGAGCGTCAACACGGGAGGCATCCTCCTGGACGGCTTCCCGCGGACGGTGAAACAGGCGGAAATGCTCGATGCTTACCTGCACGCGTGCGGCAAACAAGGGCTGGACGCGCTCCTCAGTATCGAGGTCGACAGGGAAGAACTCGCCCGCAGGATGCTTAAACGCGCCGCCATCGAGGGACGCGTCGACGACACGGAAGAAGTCATCCGCAATCGCTTCGCGGAGTACGACGCGAAAACCAGCCAGGTCGCCGCCTATTACCGCGAACAAGGAAAATGTATCCCCGTCGACGGCAACAAAAACGTCGAAGAGGTCTTTCAAACCATCACCGCGATCATCGACGGCTTGAAGTGACGGGAATCCCTGCACGGGAAAATAAATTAATTCACGTGTTTTGATTGTAACCTGGTCGAAAAATCGTACTTTTGCTTCCGGATTTAAAGAAGCATGAACCATTTTCACGAAAAGTTATGACAATACACCAGATCGAAGACATTTACGAGTTATTAAAGAAACACACTTGCAAGAAACGCCTGGTCGTTTCCTACGCCAACGACGCCCACTCGATAGAGGCCGCCTACCGCGCCGTGAAGATGGGAATCATCGAGGCAACGCTCTGCGGGGACGAGGCGGTGATCCGTGACACGTGCGAGCAACGCGGGTACGACGCGTCGCTGTTCCGCGTCGTGCACGAGCCGGTGGACACGAAAGCGGCAGCGTTGTCCGTGCGGTTGATACGCGACAAGGAAGCCGACTTTATCATGAAGGGCCTCGTCAGCACCGACAAGTACATGCGCGCCATATTAAACAAGGAACAAGGGCTGCTCTCCCCGAAAGCAATCCTGTCACACGTGACGCTGATGGAATGCGTGAACTACCACAAATTACTAATCGTAAGCGACGTCGCCGTCATCCCGTTCCCGGACATGGAACAAAAAATCGCGATCGTGAAATACGTCACGCGAACGGCAAACATGCTGGGAATCGAGCGTCCCAAGATCGCCCTGATCTCGGCGACGGAACAAGTACTGTCGCGAGTACCTTCCTCCGTGGAAGCGGCCATCATCGCGAAAATGGGCGAACGCGGGCAACTGGGAAACATCGACATCGACGGCCCCTACGGCCTCGACGTGGCCATAGACGCGGAAGCGGCGGCAATCAAAAACGTCACCTCACCGGTCGCCGGGAACGCCGATTGCCTGGTATTCCCGAGCCTCGACGCCGGGAATGTCTTCTACAAGACAAATAACAAGCTGGCTAACACGCGAACGGGCGCGATCCTGGTGGGAGCAAGCGCGCCAAGTGTCCTCTCGTCGCGGGGAGACAACGTGGACACGAAGTTAAACTCCATAGCGTTAGCGGCGCTGCTGGCAGAATAGCGAACGTCTAGAAAACTTTTTTCAACGAACACTTGATTATTCGGGCAGAAAGCGCGTAATTTGCACCCTGTTTGAAAAGCGTTTAAAAAAAATCTGAGAGATGTCAAGAATTTGTCAATTAACCGGGAAAAAAGGGATGATCGGGAACCATGTTTCTCACTCGAAAAGAAGAGTAAAAAGAAGATTCGAGATCAACCTGTTTAAAAAGAAGTTTTACTGGCCGGAAGAAGACCGCTGGATTCACTTGAAAGTATCTGCCGCCGGCTTGCGCCTGATCGACAAGAAAGGGTTGAACGTGTGCTTGAAAGAGGCCATCGCTAATGGTTTAATCAAGAAAATCTAAAATCAAAAAGAAATGGCAAAGAAAGCGAAAGGAAACAGGATACAAGTGATCCTCGAGTGCACGGAGCATAAAGCCTCCGGGGTGCCGGGTACTTCCCGGTATATCACGACCAAGAATAGAAAGAATACTACCGAAAGACTGGAATTGCGCAAGTACAATCCCGTCCTGAGAAAAGTAACCGTTCATCGAGAAATAAAATAACAAGATCATGGCAAAGAAAGTTGTCGCTACACTGAAAACAACCGATAGCAGGGGGTTTGCAAAGGTGATCAAGATGGTGAAGTCCCCGAAAACAGGCGCCTACACCTTCAAGGAACAAATTCTCCCCGTCGACGAGGCGAAGGAGAATTTAAAAAAATAACCTCCCTCCTCCCCGGGGGAAAGGATGACACGTTCGTCTTTAACCGCCGCCTCGCGTGGCTTCCCCCCTTGAATTAATTTCATCCCGGCACGGCCGGACGGGTTTCCCCCTTATTTTTTACATCTACCGCTCGCGGGTTAGTTAATCGATCTTGCAGGTCAGTTAACCGACCCGCGAGGTTAGTTAATCGACATGCCATGTTTAACTAACCTGGCGCGGGCGACACGTGACGACCGGTCGTCAAGAAAAAAACAGGTAGGCGATGAAGATGGCAGCGATGATACCGGCAAGATCGGCGAGTAAACCACAAGGGATCGCGTGGCGGGTGTTCTTGATGTTCACGGCCCCGAAGTAAACGGCGATGATATAAAACGTGGTGTCGGTGGCGCCCTGGAAAAGAGAAGCAAGCCGACCGGCAAAAGAATCTGCCCCGTGAACGTTCATCACGTCAATCATCAGTCCGCGCGCGCCACTGCCGCTCAGTGGTTTCATCAGCGCCGTCGGGAGTGCCGGGATCACGTCCGTTCCCCATCCCGCCCACTCGCACGCTTGAGCGAGACCCGTCTCGATCATCTCCATGCAGCCGGCAGCGCGAAAAACAGATACTCCCGCGAGAATGGCCACGAGGTAAGGAATAATCTTGACGGCCACGGAAAATCCTTCTCGTGCTCCCTCGATGAAAGCGTCGTACACGTTGACGCGACGCCAGAGGCCGGCAACGATAAACCCGACGATTACCGAGAATAACAGGAGACCGCTCGTCACGGAAGATACCGCCTCGACCTCCTCCCGGCTTGCCCCGGAGAAGTACCAGAGCGCGCCGACGACAAGCAACGCGCTCCCCGCGAGGTAAGCCAAAACGACGGGATGGAAGAGATTTATTCGCTGGTAAATGGAAACGGCGATCAGTCCCACCATCGTGGAGAAATACGTGGCCAGCAGGATTGGCAGGAAAACGTCTGCCGGGTTTTCTGCGCCGCATCCTGCGCGGTAGACCATGATTGAAACTGGGATTAACGTCAGACCGGAAGTGTTAAGCACCAGCAGCATGATCTGCGCGTCAGAGGCACGTCCCTTGTCCGGGTTGAGTTCTTGCATCTGTTGCATCGCCTTTAGTCCGGCGGGAGTTGCTGCGTTATCCAGCCCCAGCATGTTAGCCGCGAGATTCATCACGATCGTGCCGTGCGCGGGGCTATCCCGCGGTAGCCCGGGGAAAAGATGACGGAATAACGGGGCTACCAGACGCGAGAGAAGACGCGTGGCCCCGCCTCGCTCGCCGATCTTCATGATACCCATCCAGAGGGAGAGCACGCCCGTTAGTCCCAACGCGATTGTGAAGCCGTTCGCTGAAGCATCGAACGCGGCTTGCATGATGGAGGAAAAACTCCCCGTGTCCCCGAGGAAAAGCAATTTGACCAACGCTACCACGAAGGCCACCAGGAAGAAGGCAATCCAGATGTAATTAAGAACCATGATTAGCGTGTTGCCGCCTGCAAGGTGTTGCGGAGTAACGAGACGATGGTCATCGGGCCGACACCTCCCGGCACCGGTGTGATAGCGGAGCAGCGGGGAGCCACGTTTTCAAAATCGACGTCGCCGACCAGCCGGAAGCCATTCCTGGAGGTCGGGGACGGGACGCGATGGATGCCGACATCCACGACGACCGCTCCCTCTTTCACCATGTCCGCGGTGATAAAACGAGGTACGCCGATGGCCACGACCAGTATGTCGGCTTGCAAGGTGAAAGTTTTGATGTTGGGCGTCCCGCTGTGGCACAACGTTACCGTGCAATTGGCGTGAGCGCTTTTCCGGGACATGAGCACCGATAGCGGCGTTCCCACGATATTGCTGCGTCCTACGATGACGCAGTGTTTTCTCTCCGTCTCGACCCCGTGACGGGAAAGCATCTCCACGATTCCTGCCGGGGTCGCCGGCAGGTGGGCGGGAAGACCCAATAACATTCTCCCCGCGTTGACGGGATGGAAGCCGTCGACGTCTTTCGCCGGGTCAATCCGGCCCAGGATTTTCTCCGCGGGAAGGTGACGGGGCAGGGGCAACTGGACGATATACCCGTCCACGTCGTCGTCACGGTTCAGGCGGTCGATGACTTCCAGCAATTGTTCCTCGGTGATTTCCGCGGGGAAGCGCAATTCGGTACTCTTCATCCCGATGGCCTGGCAAGCCTTGACTTTTGCCGCCACGTATGTCTCGCTGGCCGCGTCGTTCCCGACCAGCACTGCCGCGAGGTGCGGTGTTTTCTCACCTTTCGCCGCGCGGCGGGAAATCTCCGCGGCCAGTTCTTCCTTGATTCGTGCTGCTATTTCTTTCCCGTCTATTCTTTCCATGTCAGTTCTATTTCATTCCTTTTGACATCATTTTCATCATCTTCTTCGACTCCTCGAATTTCTTCAACAGGCGATTGACTTGCTCTATCGTGGTGCCGCTTCCCGTCGCGATGCGTTTTTTCCGGGAGCCGTTTAGCAGGTCAGGATTCTCCCGTTCTACCGGTGTCATGGAGTAGATGATCGCCTCCACGTTTTTGAAGGCATTATCGTCGATATTCACGTTCTTTATCATTTTTCCCATACCGGGGATCATCGAGAGGAGATCCTTGACGTTTCCCATTTTTTTGACTTGCTGTATGTGCCCGAGGAAGTCGTTCAAGTTTAGCTGGTTTTTCGCGATCTTCTTTTGTAATCTTTTCGCGTCCTCCTCGTTGAACTGTTCCTGCGTCTTTTCCACGAGCGAGACGATGTCTCCCATGCCGAGAATCCTGTCGGCTATGCGCACCGGGTGGAACACGTCCAGCGCGTCCAGTCTCTCGCCCGTTCCCACGAACTTGATTGGCTTGTTCACCGCCGACCGGATCGAGAGAGCAGCTCCACCGCGCGTGTCGCCGTCGAGTTTCGTCAGAATGACCCCGTCGAAATGCAACTTGTCGTTAAATTCCTTGGCGGTATTCACGGCGTCTTGCCCCGTCATGGCATCGACGACAAAGAGTGTCTCTTGTGGTTGTACGGCTTTCTTGATCGCCGCGATCTCGTTCATCATCTGCTCGTCGATCGCGAGTCGTCCCGCCGTGTCGATGATCACGACATCCCTGGACGTTGCCCTGGCTTCTTTAATGGCGTTCAGGGCGATTTCCACCGGGTTGTTATTCCCTTCTTCGCTGTACACCGGCAC
>JAIRKS010000034.1 GCA_031259905.1 Odoribacteraceae bacterium | reverse complement strand
TCTCGCCGGACGAGCCGTCGTACGATAGCGGAGTGACTTCAAGCCAATCTTCGAACTCGGTTGGGATCTCGATCTCCCAGCCCTCGGAGTAATTCGTTTGGGCCCCGACGACCTGGTAGTAAGTAGCGGGATTCCCGGCCGGGTCGCCGGTGTAGAGGTTGACGTGGCTCTTGTCGACGGCGAGGTAATGCTGGCCGTTGAACTCGACCTCGTTCATGCCGGCGTCGTTCCACGCGGTGATCTGCACGGTGATGTTCGACGACTCGTGCGTGTACGCGTACCACGGCGAGAGCCAGCCGTCGTCGCTCACCTCGTCGATGACGACGTTGTAGAGGTGGTTGCGCTTTAACGCGAGGTATTCCTTCGTGTCGTCGTTGTGGAACTCGACGCGGTAGTAGGTGATGTCGTTACTCCCGTCGTACCGCCCGCCGACGACGAGGCACGTGTTCTGTACCCGGTCGGGATTCGTGCCCGTGCCTATCCCCGCCTCGAACGCGTAGATGGTCCGCAGGAACTTGCCCGGTTCGGTGCTCTCGGAGATGGCGTAGCCGATAAACGTGTCCTCCTGCTTGCTGCCGGTGACGGGATAGACGGTGGCGGTGGTGTACCCGCTCCCGGTAGCTTCCGGGGCGACGTGCCCCTTGTCGTGGTAGTTGTAAAGCAGCACGCTGTCGATGATAAAATTGGTCACGTCCGTGTCGAGCGAGACGTCGACGCGAACGACGGCGCGCGTGAGGTCGATGATGGACGCGATATCGCTGCTGGTCTCGTCGATCGTCACGGGCGCGAGGTATCCCCACATCGGGAAGTTCGTCTTTCCCATCTTGTCGCCGGCGGGCAGGGAGGCCGCGATGCTGTTAAGTACCGTCGCGCGGGAGGCGCCCCCGCTGACGAGCGTTGCGACGGGCAGCGAGAGCGCCGCGATGGCCGCCCGCGCGTTGGCGAGCACGACGACGTGATGCGTGCCGACGGGCAGCCGTACCTCGAACTTCTTCGTGGCGTACGGGTCAGGATCAGGATCGGTAGCGGGGACGGTGGCTTGATCCTTGATACTCGTCCCGTGGGCGCGGTAGATGAAGTTATCGCTCGCGTTGAAGAGCAGCACGTCGACCTCGCTGATCGCGTTCTCTGTTGCCGTTGCTTCGGCACGGGTGACGGGCGACGACGGGGCGGAGAGCGACAGCGTGACGAGCGCCATCTCGTCGGTGATCACCTGCTGCTCTTTCCCCCCGTCGAGATCTTGCACGCAGGAGGAAAGTAAGGTCGTGATGAGGAGGATAAAGCTTGTCAAGAGGGATGTTATTGTTGTTCTCATGGCCCGTTCAGTTGAGAGGTGAGAAACGGGCCGCTGGAGCGTTATTCGATGCGAGAGCCCTGTGTGTGTGTGTGTGTGTGTGTGTGTGTGTGTGTGTGTGTGTGTGTGTGTGTGTGTGTGTGTGTGAGGTAGTCATAATTCCTGACACCTGCAAGCCTTTCACACGTAAAAATCCTTAAAGCGTCAACCTGTTCCAGGTTAGTTGTTTTATGATAGTGATCGTTCATTTGTAGTCTTCTTTTGGTACATTATGTTTCGTGGTTTGTATCTCACGGGGCGAATGTAGCGCGTTTTTCCTTACCAAATCCTAAATGTTGACTGTTTTTTTTCGCGCGCCCTTGTTTTACCCGTTCGTCCCCCGGCGAGTGACGAGGGTTCATCCCCCGTGTTCGAGGTAATACTGCATCAACCGGGAGACGGCGTACTCCCCCACCTCGTTGTCGGGCACCCGCGTGTATCGCTGCATCGCCGGGGAGAAGGCGGTCACCTCCAGGTCGTAGAAGCGGGCGTGGATCACGCGGTGGGAGAGCACGTGCTTCCTCGGCGCCACGCGCTCGGCGACGCTCGCCAGCGTCACCCCGTCGAGGAGTTCGCGGAAGCGGTCGTCGCGACATAACTCGTCAAACCCTGCCGGCTCGTCCGTCTCGATCAGCGGGAACTCGTGAAGATGTTGCCAGATGTCCTTCCCCGTCCGCCTCGATAGCAACGTCATCCCGCCCGAACGGACGCGCAGGTAATGAAAGTAGCGGGGCTTCACGACCGTCTTCCCCCGCTTCACCGGGAGCAACGCCACGCGGCGGGTCGCGAACGCGACGCATCTCTCTACCAGCGGGCACTCCCCGCACGCCGGCGATCGCGGCACGCATTGCAACGCGCCGAATTCCATCATCGCCTGGTTGTATAACCCCGGGTCGCGCGTCACCATCATCTCCCGCGCCAGGGCCGTGAAGCAGCGTCGCCCCTCCCCGCTGTCCGCGGGGATGTCCACGCCGTGAAGACGCGACAGCACGCGGGTGACGTTGCCGTCTACCGTCGCGCGCGGCAGCCCGTGAGCGAACGAGCAGATCGCCGAGGCCGTGTATTCCCCGACTCCCTTTAGCGAGAGTACTTCCTCGTATGTCGACGGGAAGACGCCATCGAAGCGCTCCATTATTTCCCGCGCGGCAGCGTGCACGTGGCGCGCGCGGCTGTAGTAGCCAAGCCCCTGCCAGTACTTCAGCACCTCCTCCTCCCCGGCGGCAGCTAACGAGGAGACGTCGGGGAAGCGACGCGTGAAACGGAGGTAATATTCCAGTCCCTGCGCCACGCGCGTCTGTTGCAAGATCACCTCGGAGATCCATACCAGGTAAGGATCGCGCGTCTCCCGCCACGGCAATTCCCGGCGGTTCACCTCGTACCACGCGATCAGCACTTCCCCCGTCTCGCTCATGCCCGCGACAGGTTCACGATCACGCGCGCCGCGCGACGCATCGAGTCAATGGAACAACACTCGAATCGCCCGTGGAAGTTGATCCCGCCCGTGAAAAGGTTGGGACACGGCAGGCCCATGAACGAGAGACGCGCGCCGTCCGTGCCCCCGCGTACCGGCCGCGTGACAGGCGTCACGCCAGCCTCCATCATCGCCCGACGCGCCCTGTCGAGCACGCCGGGGCACGCCTCCACGCTCGCGCGCATGTTGTAATACTGGTCGCTCGTCTCCAGCGCCACCACCCGCTCGCCATACTTCTCGTTTAACATCCGCGCCACCCGCGCGAGGTACTCTTTCTTCTCCTCGAAAAGTCCCCGGTCGTGGTCGCGAATAATGTAATTCATCACGGCGCGTTCCACCGTCCCGTCCAGCCTCGTCAGGTGATAAAACCCCTCGTGCCCCGCGGTGTATTCCGGGCGCTGCCACGAGGGCAGGAACGCGTTCAGCTCCACCGCTACCTGCAGCGCGTTTATCATCTTCCCCTTCGCGCTCCCCGGGTGCACGCCCCGTCCACTGATCACCACCCGCGCGCCGGCAGCGTTAAAGTTATCGTACTCCAGCGCCCCCTCCTCGCCACCGTCCACCGTGTACGCGAATGCCGCGCCGAACCGCTCCACGTCAAAGAAATCCACCCCACGGCCGATCTCCTCGTCCGGGGTGAAGGCCACGCGCACTTTCCCGTGGGGCACTCCCGGGTGACGGAGCAAGTGACCGGCTGCCGTCATGATCTCCGCGATCCCCGCCTTGTCATCCGCCCCCAGGAGCGTCGTCCCGTCGGTCACCACCAGCGCGTGACCGACGAGCCGCGACAGTTCCGGGAACACGGAGACGCGCGTCACCACCTCCTCGTTCAGGCGAATGTCCCCCCCGTCGTACTTGTCGATCACCCGCGGCCGCACGCCCGCCCCGCTCGCGTCGGGACTCGTGTCCAGGTGCGCGATGAAACCGATCACCGGGTACTCCTCGTATCCTGGCGTCGCCGGGATCGTGCCCGTCACGTACCCGTGCACGTCTATCTCCACCTCGCTCATCCCCAGATCCACCATCTCCCCGGCCAGGTAACGCGCGAATACCGTCTGACCAACCGTCGAGGGGAACGTGTCACTCGACTCGTCGCTTCCCGTGTCAAAACTCACGTACTTTAAAAACCGTTCCAGCAACCCCTCGTCATCCCGCTCGAACGCCATCGTCTCCCGTGACATCTCTTTATTCATATTCTTAATCATTAATAAGTAAACAATCCAACGCGACATCCTCTCTCCCACCCTCGCCCCCCGCGTCTTACCGGCGCGAAGGTACAAGTTACAACAACGCGCGCTAAACAGGTGCGTTCTTTTTCACTCGTGACGACTTCACCGGCGACGGTCGCGTCGTCACGGGCAGCTCCCTCACGGTCTCGCGAGGGACGATACTATATTAAGGTATCGTCCCGGGGGATCGAAGGGGAAGCTCCCCGGTACTTTTTATCGCGATCGTTGTCGCGTTGATCACCCGTCTTCCCGTGACATAGTTTCCCGTGGCGTTTGCCCCTCCTCTTATATTTATTTATATTTGTCTCGTGAAAAGCCGGGAGAGAGAGGGTCTCCTTCCCGGGAGAAGCGCGACCGATCGCGCGAGGAGAAAAACGAGTCCCACGAACAATAAAAAAATAAAACACATGAACCTACATTACGAAGTACGACACCCCTCCCACCCGGGAGACGCGAAAAGATACGACACGCGCCGCACGCGCGAGGAGTTCTTGATCGAGAAACTCATGGCCGACGACGAAATCAATCTGGTATATACCATGCACGACCGGCTGATCGTCGGGGGAATCGTCCCGGCACGCGAGCCGCTGGAGTTGCCCTCCATCCCCCCGTTGCGCGCCGACTTCTTCCTGCACCGCCGCGAGCTGGGCATCATCAACGTCGGCGGGGAAGGCGTCGTGGAGGTAGACGGCGTCGAGCACGCGCTGCAATACAAGGAGTCCCTCTACATCGGGTGCGGGGATCGCATCGCGCGCTTTTCGAGCGTTAATGCGGGACGTCCGGCGCGCTTTTACCTCAACTCCGCCCCCGCGCACTGCCCGTACCCGGACAGGAAAGTCACGCGCGACGACGCCGTGGTCATCGAAGCGGGCACGCTCGAGGAGAGCAACCACCGCGTCATCCACCGGATGATCGTCACGCAGGTGCTCCCCACGTGCCAGCTGCAAATGGGGATGACCGAGCTGAAGCCGGGAAGCGTCTGGAACACGATGCCGCCGCACACGCACGAGCGACGCATGGAAGCCTATTTCTACTTTGAACTCCCCGACGGGCAGGTCGTCTGCCACTTCGCGGGCGAGCCTGACGAGACGCGGCACGTCTGGATGAAGAACGAGCAGGCGGTGATCTCCCCCCCGTGGTCGATCCACGCGGCCTGCGCCACCTCCAACTACACCTTCATCTGGGGGATGGCCGGCGAGAACCAGGATTACGGCGATATGGATGCCGTCGAGCGACAAGATCTAAGATAACGAACCTTTATACCGGAACACATGAAAAGAATCACTACCCTACCGCTCGTCGCCCTGTTGCTGGCGACAAGTTGCGCAGACGAGCCGTACTCGCTCGTCACCGTGAGAAATTCCACCGGACTCCCCCGCGAGAACGAAACCGTGGAGATCCCGTGGAGCGAGATCCCGGCAACACTCGACGGGAAACTCGTCGTCGCCGACTCTAACGGCGCGGAGATCCCCTCGCAAATCATCTACCGCGGGGGCGACGAGCCGCTCGCGCTCCTCTTCCAGGCCTCGGCAGCGCCCGGGAAGGAAGCCCTCTACACGATCCGGCCGGGAGAACCCTCCGCGTACCCGGCGCGCTTACGCGGGCGGCTCGTCCCTGAGCGATACGACGATTTCGCGTGGGAAAACGAACGTGTCGCCTACCGCGTCTACGGCCCGGCGCTCGAGGCCACCGGCGAGATCAGTAACGGGATCGACGCGTGGGTGAAGTCCGTCCGCGAGCTGGTCGTGGACAAGTGGTACGCCGCCGGGGATTACCACCGGGATCACGGCGAGGGACTGGATTGCTACAAGGTAGGGCGCACGCTTGGCGCCGGGGCAATGGCACCGCTCGTGGACAGCGCGCTCGTCCTCGGCAATAACTTCACGACCGCCAGGATTCTCGACCAAGGGCCGATCCGCTTTACCTTCGAGCTGACTTATGCCCCGTACACCGTCGGGGATTCCGTCGTGACCGAACGCCGCGTAATCTCGCTGGATGCCGGCGCGCACCTCAACCGTGTCGAGGAATATTACGAGAACGCGCCCGCGATGGAGGTCGCCGCCGGTATCATCCTGCGCGAGGGCGAGGGCATCGTCTGGAACGACGCCGCCAACGGGGTCATCGCCTACTGGGAACCGCGCAATAACGATAATAACGACGATAACGGGCACACCGCCGTCGCCGTCATCTTCCCGCAAAAGATGAAAGAGACCAGGCAGGTGGCTAACCACCTCGTCGGGATCGCCGACTATTCCCTTGGAGAACCCTTCACCTATCACGCCGGGGCGGGATGGAGCAAGGGCGGGTTCGCCACGCCGGCCGACTGGAGCGAGTACGTCACGGGAGAACTCACGAGGATCAACTACCCGCTATGGGTGACGATCGAGAAAAAATAACCTGCCACGATGAATAATAAAGTAGTCACCTTCGGGGAGATCATGTTGCGCCTGGCAACCCCCGGTAACGAACGATTCTGCCAGGCCAGGGAATTTACAGCCACCTTCGGTGGGGGAGAGGCGAACGTCGCCGTGTCGCTGGCCAACTACGGTATCCCCGTCGACTTCATCACCCGCCTGCCGGAGAACGATATCGCCAACGCCTGCATCATGGAACTCAGGCGGCACGGCGTCGGTACGTCCGGCATCCTCCGCGGGGGGGAACGCCTCGGCATTTACTTCCTGGAGACGGGCGCCGTCGCACGCGCCAGCAAGGTCGTGTACGACCGGGCACACTCCTCTATCGCGGACATCAAGCCAGGGATGGTGGACTGGGGAAGGGTCTTCGAGGATGCCACTTGGTTTCACTGGACCGGGATTACCCCCGCGCTCTCCCGCGGGGCGGCTGACACCTGCCTGGAAGCTATCCGGGCAGCACGTGCGGCGGGGGTGACCGTCTCCTGCGACCTGAATTACCGGAAGAATCTCTGGCAATACGGGCAGAAGGCCGCCGACGTGATGCCCGCCCTCGTCGAGGGATGTGACGTGATCATCGGTAACGAGGAGGACGCGGAGATGGTCTTCGGCGTCAAGCCGGATGGTTTCGACGCTACCGCCACCGGCGGTGAGGTCCCCGCTACCGCCTTCGAGCCGGTATGTCGCCGCCTGTTCGAGCGGTTTCCCGTCGCGAAGAAGATCATCATCACGCTGCGCGGCTCCATCAACGCCAACCACAACACCTGGGGAGGTCTCCTGCACGACGGGCAGCGGATGCACGCGTCCGCGCGGTACGACATCACGCATATCGTCGACCGTGTCGGTGGGGGAGATGCCTTCGCGGGCGGGCTGATACACGGGCTGCTGACCCGCGCTGGGGACGATGCCGCGGCGCTAAATTTCGCTGTCGCCGCCTCCTGCCTGAAACACACGATACCGGGGGATTTTAATCTCGTGACCGTCGCCGAGGTCGAGAAGCTCTTGAAAGGCGACGCCTCGGGGCGCGTCTCCCGTTAACACGATCATCATGAAAAGACAATTACTCTTTTTGCTACTCTCACTCTGGTGCGGGGCGGCAGCGGGCGGGCGACTGACCCTGCCGTTCAACGACGGCTGGCAGTTCAAGCGCGGCCCCTTCGCGGCCAACGAAACGAAAACTCCCGCCTTCATGCAACAGGGATGGGAAGCCGTGGAGATCCCGCACACGTGGAACGCGCGCGACATGCAATTGCAACACAACGCCTATTACGCGGGAGAGGCCTACTACAAGAAAACGTTCCGCGTCGACGAGGCATGGCGCGGGAAAGCCGTCTTCATCCGCTTCGAGGGGGTCGGGCAAGTCGCCGAACTTCGCGTGAACGGTGAACTCGCCGGCAACCACCGTGGGGGCTACTCCGCGTTCGCGTTCGACGTGTCGGGACTGCTCTCGTACGGCGCGGACAACGAGCTGCTCCTCCGTGTCGACAACGCCGCGCGCCCCGACATCATCCCGGTGAATCACGAGCTGTTCGGCATCTACGGGGGAATGTACCGGCCCGCGTGGCTCGTCGTGACGGAACCCGTGCACGTCGCGGTGACCGATCACGCCTCGCCCGGCGTCTACATCTCCCAGGAGAACGTCTCGCGGAAGCAGGCGGACATCGCCGTGAAAGTGAAACTCGTGAACCGGGAGACGAGAAATCGCCCCGTCACGCTGGAGACCCTCCTCCGCGACGCGCGCGGGAAGCTCGTCGCGCGGCGTGAGGAGACCGTCATCCTCTCCCCGGGCGGGATGCAGGAGAAGGTGCAACGCCTCCGCGCGAGACAGCCGCACCTGTGGAACGGTCGTCTCGACCCGTACCTGCACGAGGTGACTGTCCGCGTGAAGTCCGGCGACGAGGTGCTCGACGAGGTCATCCAGCCGCTCGGCATCCGCCACTGCGAGATCCGCGCCGGGGAAGGATTCTTCCTGAACGGGGAACGATACCCGATGCACGGCGTCACCCGCCACCAGGACTGGTGGGAACTCGGTAGTGCCCTCCGAGAGGAACATCACGACACCGACCTGGAGATGATCATGGAGATCGGGGCAACCACCGTCCGGCTCGCGCATTACCAGCAGGCGGAGTACGTCTATTCCCGTTGCGACTCCCTCGGTCTGCTCGTCTGGGCCGAGATCCCGTTCGTGAACCGCGTCACCGGCGAGGAACGGGAGAACGCCAAGGAACAGTTGCGCGAGCTGATCCGGCAGAATTTCAACCACCCCTCGATCTACGTCTGGGGGCTGCATAACGAGGTATACAAGCCACACGCTTATACCGCGGCGCTCACCAGGGAATTGCACGACGAGGCCAAGTGCGAGGACCCGGGACGGTATACCGCCTCCGTCAACGGCTACGGGCACATGACGCATCCCGTCAACGGGAACGCCGATATACAGGGAATGAATCGCTACTTCGGGTGGTACGAGAAGAAGATTACCGACATCAAGCCGTGGATCGAGGAGCTGGAACGGCAGTTCCCCGACGTGAAGTTCATGCTCACCGAGTACGGGGCGGACGCGAATATCCTCCACCAGGCGGAGCGTGTCGGCGAGTCGCTGGACTGGACGAAGCCCTTCTACCCGGAGACCTTCCAGACGGCTACCCACGAGTACCAGTGGAGCGTCATCGCGCGACACCCGTACATCATCGCCTCTTACCTGTGGAACACCTTCGACTTTGCCGTCCCCGCGTGGGCGAGGGGAGGCGTCGAGGCGCGGAACATGAAAGGATTAGTGACCTTCGACAGGAAGGTGAAGAAGGACGCCTTCTACTGGTACAAGGCTAACTGGAGCGCCGAACCCGTGCTCTACATCACGCGGCGACGCCTCAAGGAGCGGGAACAACAAGTGATCTCCATCACCGTCTACTCGAACACCGGCACGCCGCGCCTCTTCCTCAACGGGAAGCCCCTGCCGCCGCCGCGCGAGGGACTCACGCCGGTGCATTACCTCCTCGACGACGTCACGCTGGAGGAGGGACTGAACGTCGTCACCGCCATCGCCGGGGATCACGAGGACCGCGTCGAGTGGACGTTCACGCGGGAAAGCGACCATTAAGACAACCCCCTCTCGCGGGCGATCGCCGCGAGTTCATCCAGCAACACGCTATCGGAGCGGTTCGTCCACTCGACGAACGCGGGCGATGGAACGTGGTGCGGGAGGTAATCCAGCAGCACGGAAAGGTCAAACGAACGGGCGGCGACGCCGGCACCGGACCGCGTCGCATCGAACGCGTTAAACGACTGCTCGACGTGTGCCGGCACCATCATCACCGGCTTCCCCAGGAACATCGCCTCGCACACCGACTCGAACCCGCCCGTGCAGGCGTACGCCATGCAGCCGGCCATCTGCTCGAGGAACGCGACGTCATCCAGCTGGTAAAAGGCGAGAGTATCGTCCACGCGCGTCACCGCCGGCGCGTCCTCCTGCTTCCAGAAGAAACGCAACGGCACGTCGGGAAACCGCTCGTGCCACTCGACGACCCGCGTCGCGAACCCCGCGTCCAGTAGATACCCCAGCACGTACCCGCCGTCGCTTGTCTCCAGCTGCCGCGCCTCCTGCCGGACGCGTGGCGGGATCACGCGAATCTTCCCGTGCCCTGGCATCTCCCGGAAAGAGAGCGCCAGCAGTCGCGTGGCCCGCGCCGCCGTCAGTCGCGTGAACAGCAGCATCGTGTGCGCCTCCAGCCGGTTCACGCGTGGCGGCGGCACGAATCCCGGGTGCAGGAAAAGATACTGGTGCGCCACGCAAACGCACGGCACCCGCGGGCGAAACAACGCGTACGTCACCCCGGCGAGCACCTCGTAAAAGTTAATCACCACGTCCGCGTCACACTCCCGCAGCCGTCGCCGCAGCCACCACACGCTCCTCGCGTACGCCGGCCAACACGCCGCGTGCCGCGCGATCGTCCGGGCGAACATCGCCCCCTTGCCCTTCCGCGAGTAGACGAAGTAGACGCTGTCGAACGTCTCCACGGGCACTCCCGCCCGCGCAACGAAAAACGGCGGCAACGTCGTCCCGCGTCGTTTGCCGACGAGTATGCCCGTCACCTCGTGCCCGGCGCGCGTCAACGTCTCGCGCGTGGCGAGGGCCTGCGTCAGGTGGCCGCGGCCTTCGCCCTGCACCACGAAGAGGAACTTCATGCTTCTGCCGGGCAGCAAGCCATCGCCCCCTCCTGTTGTTCGCGGTGACGCGGCGCGACGAACTCGTCGTGATACACCACGCGCCATTCCCCCCGCTCGTCCTCGACGAGTGCCGACAGCGACTCCACCCAGTCGCCGGAGTTCAGGTAGCGTACCGTGCCGTAATACTTGTCCTCGGGGCGGTGGATGTGCCCGCAGATCACCCCCTGGCATTGCTTGGCCCGCGCGAGGCTCGCGAGCGACTCCTCGAAGTCCGAGATGTAAGAGACGGCCGACTTTACCTTGTCTTTCACCGCCCGCGCGAACGAGTAGTAGGGTTTCCCGCGCGCGTTCCGGTACCGGTTGTAGTACTTGTTCAGGTGCAGCAGCAGCGTGTACCCCGCGTCGCCCAGCCGCGAGAGCCAGCGCACGCGCGACGTGACGCTGTCGAACACGTCGCCGTGCGTCACGTAATACCGCTTCCCGTGGCTCGTGTGGATGAAGTCCTTCACGATTTTCAGGTTGTAGAACGCGATGGGCGCCAGCGCGTCGAGGAAGTCGTCGTGATTCCCGCGCACGTAGATTACTTCCGTGCCGTGGTTCTCCATCATCTTCATGATGACGCGGAAGAACAGCAGGTGACGCCCCTTCCATACCTTGTGCGATTTGTTTCTCAAGTGCCACCCGTCGATGATGTCGCCGTTAAGGATAAGCCGCTTGCAGTCGATCGATTTCAAGAAGGCCGCCACCTCTTCCGTCTTCGAGAACGACGTCCCGAGGTGAACGTCCGAGATGACAACCGTGGAATAATAATGTCTCTCCATGTGATTCGTTTATCATTTACTCCCGCGAACGTCACGTTATCGTGTTACAAAACGGCGACTATATTATTACGTTTCTGGTACACCGTGCGCGACGAGTCGCTTTTTCCTGCAAGGCCGGTTGTTTTTCCTTGCCGGTAGCCAATCACGCGACGTCGGTTGGCAGGTAAATCAAGGCGCGTTTGTCCCGGGGCGGGTGGCGTCGCGACCGCCTGGCCTCCGGGGGGAGGCGATGAAGGGGAAACGCGACGGGAAGAGGCGACGAGGGGAAGGTTGCCGGCAGGCACGACACGCCTTGCCGGAGGGAGAGAACGTCTCGCCCGGTCAATGGCAAAGGAAAGGTCATTATGATTGCTCGGATGTTATGTTGTTCTTCACCGGGGGGAACGACTCCCCGCGTTTTCGCGTGGAGACCGCGCGCGCGAGCAGGAAGTCGTTTTTTAGTACCCCTCTGCGTCGACGCAAAACCGTTTTGCAAACTTGCAATGCCCCTCTGCGTCGACGCAGAACCACTTGCAATGCCTCTCTGTCTCGAGACAGAACCGTAGGAACATGTTCCCTGCGCGTGGGAACAAGATCGGAAGAGCACACG
>JAIRKS010000029.1 GCA_031259905.1 Odoribacteraceae bacterium | reverse complement strand
CACTTCTCGAGAATCCGGGCACACTTCTCGAGAATCTGCCCACACTTCTCGAGAATCCGGGCACACTTCTCGAGAATCCGGGCACACTTCTCGAGAATCTGGGCATCCGCCTCGAGGATCTGGGCACCCGCCTCGAGAATCCGGGCATCCGCCTCGAGGATCTGGGCACCCGCCTCGAGGATCCGGGCATCCGCCTCGAGGATCTGGGCACCCGCCTCGAGGATCTGGGCACCCGCCTCGAGGATCTGGGCATCCGCCTCGAGGATCCGGGCATCCGCCTCGAGGATCTGGGCACCCGCCTCGAGGATCTGGGCACCGTACCCGTGCATGAAGGCGTCATTATTTACCCGACGCGTAGGATATTCCCCCGCGGGCAAAAGAAAAAAGTGAATTTGCTTGAAGAACCGGTTGACGCGCCCCGGCGTCAGGTAGAGAGGAGAGGGTTACAGGAAGTAGAGAATCCCGGCGCGGGGAGGGACCTGCCCCGTCGCGTCGTTCAGCCCCCCGCGCGGCGCGGGCGATTGGCCCCGGTAATCAAACGGTAAAAAAGACGCGGGCGAAACCCCTCCACGCCCGCGCGTCAGCCGACCACGCCCTCCCGCAGGATGTCGTGCAAGTGGACGATCCCCTTGTAGTGTCCCTCTTGATCGGTCACGATCAGCTGCGTGATGCTGTATTCTTTCATCGCGCGGTGCGCGTTATAGGCCAGCTCCTCCTCGCGGGTCGTTTTGGGGCTTGTCGACATGATGTCGCCCGCGGTCAGGCCGCTGGTATCCTCGTGCTTCTCCATCATGCGCCTCAGGTCGCCGTCAGTAACGATCCCGGTCAACCTGTTCTCCCCGTCGACGACGGCCACCGCCCCGAGCCTTCCCTTCGAGATGGCGAGGATAAGCGGGCGGATGCCCGTCGTGGCGCTGACCGCCGGCCTGTTATCGCGATCGTAGACGTCGGCGACCCGCGTGTACAGGCGCTTACCGAGCGAGCCACCGGGGTGATACTTCGCGAAGTCCTTGCTCGAGAAATTCCTGCACTCGATCAAGCACATGGCGAGCGCGTCGCCGAGCACCAGCTGCGCCGTCGTGGAACTCGTCGGCGCCAGCTCCAGCGCTCCCGCCTCTTTCTCGACCGTCGCCTTGAGGATGTACAGGGCGTTCCTCGCGAGGAACGATCCCGTGTCCGACACCATCGCGACAATGTTCCGGTTTCCCACGTTACGGATCAGCGGCACGAGCAGCTTGATCTCCGGCGTGTTCCCGCTCTTCGAGAGGCAGAGCACGACGTCCTCAGGGCGGATCATCCCGAGGTCACCGTGGATAGCGTCGGCCGCGTGCATGAAGACCGAGGGAGTACCCGTGGAGTTCAACGTCGCCACGATCTTCGTGGCGATCAGGGCGCTCTTGCCGATGCCGGTGAGGATCACGCGCCCCTTGCTCTCGTAGATAAGCTTGACGACGGCCTCGAAATCGTCGTCAACGCAAGCCTCCAGCTCCCGCACCGCCCTGGCCTCGTCCAGGATCACGTCGCGGGCAATCTTCTTGATGTCTATTGTCATGTTCACGTGTTGTTAAGGATTTATTCTCGACCGGGATAAAACGCCCGGCAGGTTTCGTCTTTCCTACTCCCCGGTGGCAAAAGTATTCTTTTTCGCGCTTCATTTATCGCGCTGCCGGGTAGATTTATCCCGATCATTTTGTTTGTACAAAGAAATTAAGTTCTAAATTTGCATTCCCTTAAAGGATATAACATCCGGGCGGGGAGTGTCTATCACGAGAATGAAGTAACTATAATATTCAAACAAGAAGCGCAGAAGAAAATACAAATGGGAACGCAAATTGACTTACACGCCAAGCTAAAAACATATTTCGGTTTCGATAACTTCAAGGGAAACCAGGAGGAAATCATTAAAAACGTGCTGGCAGGAAACAACACCTTCGTGCTCATGCCGACAGGAGGAGGAAAATCGTTGTGCTACCAGCTGCCGGCGCTTATCCTCGACGGGACGTCCATCGTCATCTCGCCGCTAATCGCCCTGATGAAAAACCAGGTGGATGCCATGCGCGCCTTCAGCGAGACGGAAGGCGTCGCCCATTTTATGAACTCCTCCCTGAACAAGATGGAGATCGTCAAGGTCAAGGAAGACGTGGTGAGCGGGAAAACGAAGCTGCTCTACGTGGCGCCGGAATCGCTGACGAAGGAGAGCAACATCGAGTTCCTCAGGAAAATACACATCTCCTTCTTCGCCGTGGACGAGGCACACTGCATCTCCGAGTGGGGACACGATTTCCGCACGGAATACCGGCGAATCAGGCCCATGATCGAGCAGATCGGGAGAGCACCCATCATCGCCCTGACGGCAACGGCAACCCCAAAGGTGCAGCACGACATCCAGAAAAACCTGGACATGCTGGACGCGCGCGTCTTCAAGTCCTCCTTTAACCGACCGAACCTTTACTACGAGGTACGTCCCAAGGTCGACCCGACGAGGGACATCATCAAGTACATCAAGAACAACGAGGGGAAGTCGGGCATCATCTATTGCCTGAGCCGCAAAAGGGTGGAGGAGCTGACCGAGCTGCTCAACGTCAACGGGATCAAGGCCGCCGCCTATCACGCCGGCATGGACGCCAGCGCGCGGAGCACGAACCAGGACCGCTTCCTGATGGAGGAGGTGAATATCATTGTCGCCACCATCGCCTTCGGGATGGGAATCGACAAGCCGGACGTGCGCTTCGTGATCCATTACGACATCCCCAAGAGCCTCGAGGGATATTACCAGGAAACCGGACGCTCCGGCCGTGACGGGGGAGAGGGAATATGCATCACCTTTTATAGCTACAAGGACATCCAGAAGCTGGAGAAGTTCATGCAAGGAAAACCCATCGCCGAGCAGGAGATCGGGAAACAGTTGCTGCTCGAGACGGTCTCGTACGCCGAATCCTCCCTGTGCCGGCGCAAGGTGCTCCTGCATTACTTCGGGGAGGGCTACACGGAGGACAACTGCGGGTCGTGCGACAATTGCCTCTACCCGAAGAAAGAGTTCGAGGGGAAAGAGTTCCTGCTCGACGCGTTGCACGCGATCATAGAGGTCAAGGAGAAATTCAAGGTCGATCACCTGGTCAACATCCTCGTCGGGGAGAACGACTCGACCGTCAAGTCTTACCGTCACGACGAGCTGGAACTGTTCGGCATCGGCTCCGAGAGAAACCCGCAATTCTGGAACATGGTGTTCCGCCGCGCGTTGATCGGCGGGTTAATCGAGAAGGACATCGAGCAGTACGGGGTGATCAAGTTAACACAGGCCGGCCGCGATTTCTTGAAGCAACCGAAAGATTTCATGTTGATGGAAGACCATAACTTTGACGAGTCCGAGGAAAAACTGCAACAGGACAAGGGAGGAGTGTCGGCGCTCGACAGCACCCTGTTCGCCATACTAAAAGACCTCAGGAAGAGGATCGCAAAGAAACACGAGCTGCCGCCCTACGTCATCTTCCAGGATCCTTCCATCGAGGACATGTGCATCCACTACCCCGTCACGCTGGAGGAACTCGCCAACATCCAGGGCGTCGGCCACGGGAAGGCGCAGAAGTACGGGAAGGAGTTCGTCGAGGTGATCAAGAAATACGTCGAGGACAACGAGATCGAACGCGCGCAGGACATGGTCATGAAAACCGTGATCAACAAATCGAAATTCAAGGTATACATCATCCAGAACATCGACCGCAAGATCGACCTCGAGGACATCGCCGTCGCGGAAGGATTATCGTTCGAGGAACTGATCAAGGAGATGGAGGCCATAGTCTTCTCCGGCACGAAACTCAACATCGACTACCACATCAACCGCGTCCTCGACGAGGATCAGCAAGCGGAGATCTTCGCTTACTTCATGGAAGCCACCTCGGATAACATCGCGGAAGCGTACGAGGAGTTCGGCGGGGAGTACTCGGAGGACGACCTCCGGCTGATGCGGCTAAAATTCCACTCGAAACACGGCAACTAAGACGCGCGAACGCCCGCCCGCGCCGCCGGCAACAGGCGTCGCCGGGCGTCACCCGCGTCATTCCAATTCTTTCAACCGTTTTTCTATCTCGAACATCTCGTCCCGCGACCGCGCGGCCTGGAGGAAATCCATGTCGCGGGCCGCGGCCAACATCGTTTCCCTTGCCTTCTCGCGCATCTTCTCCAGCGCCGGCTTGCTCGCGTAAGCGATCACCGGGTCGGCAGCCGCCGCGAGACCCTCTCCCGTGGCACGTGCCGCGCGGGAAGTCTCCGAAAGCACCGACTCGATATTCTTTTGAATCTTCCGCGGCGTGATCCCGTGACGGCTATTATATTCCAGCTGCTTTTCCCGGCGATAATTCGTCTCGTCGATAGCCGCCTGCATCGAGCGGGTAATCGTGTCGGCGTACATGATCACCTTACCGTTCAGGTGACGGGCGGCGCGACCGGAAGTCTGGATCAAGGCACGGGTGGAACGGAGAAATCCCTCCTTGTCGGCGTCGAGAATCGCCACGAGCGACACCTCCGGCAAATCCAGCCCCTCCCGCAAGAGGTTCACGCCGACCAGCACGTCGATCACCCCCCGTCGCAAGTTCTCCAGCACCTGTATCCTGTCGAGCGTCTCCACGCCGGAATGGATATACTGGCTATTCACGCGTGCCCGGTTGAGATACGTCGTCAACTCCTCGGCCATGCGCTTCGTGAGCGTCGTCACCAGCACCTTGTCGCCCGTCTCGACGCGTTCCCGGATCTCGTTCAGCAGGTGATCGACCTGGTTCTTGCTCGGCACCACCTCGATGACCGGATCGAGAATGCCCGTGGGACGGATGACCTGCTCCACCACCACGCCGCGGCTCTTCGACAACTCGTAATCGGCGGGCGTCGCGCTCACGTAGATCGTCTGGCCGGTAGCCTCCTCGAACTCGTCGAACGTCAGCGGGCGGTTATCGAACGACGCCGGCAAGCGAAAACCGTACTCCACCAGCGATTGCTTACGCGCCCGGTCGCCACCGTTCATCGCCCGGATCTGCGGGAGCGTCACGTGCGACTCGTCGACGACCAGCAGGAAGTCGTCCGGGAAATAATCCAGCAAGCAGAAGGGACGTTGCCCGGCAGCGCGCCCGTCGAAATAACGGGAATAATTCTCGATCCCGCTGCAATACCCCAGCTCGCGGAGCATCTCCACGTCATAGCGCACCCGCTCCTCCAGCCGCCCCGCCTCCTCGTGCTTGCCGGCCTCGCGGAAAAACTCCACCTGCAGCAGCAAATCCCGCTCGATATCGAGGGTCGCCCGCTCGATCACCGACTTGTCGGTCATGAACAGGTTGGCCGGGTAGACGTTCAGGCGCTCCATCTCGTTCACCGTCCGCCCCGTGCCGGGGTTAAACGAGGAGAGGCGCTCGACCTCTTCCCCGCGGAACTCCACGCGGTAAGCCACCCCGTCGAAACTCTCCACGGAGGGGAATATGTCCACCGTCTCGCCCCGTGCACGGAACGATCCCCGCTTGAAATCCACCTCGTTATTCACGTAAAGCGCGTCCGCCAGCCGGCGCAGGAGTTGATTCCGGGGGATCTTCATGCCGCGGTCGAGGAAGATGATGTTAGACCCGAAGGCCGTGGGGTTCGCCATGCTGTACAGGCACGATACCGAGGAGACGACCAGCACGTCGCGACGCCCGGAGAGCAAGCTGGCCGTCGTGCGCAGGCGGAGCTTGTCCAGCTCCTCGTTGATCGACATGTCTTTCTCGATGTAGGTATTCGTGACGGGAAGGTAGGCTTCCGGCTGGTAGTAATCGTAGTACGAGACGAAATACTCCACCGCGTTTGACGGGAAAAACGCGCGGAACTCGCCGTACAACTGCGCGGCCAGCGTCTTGTTGTGGCTCAACACGAGCGTCGGGCGTTGCACCTCCCGCACGACGTTCGCGACCGTGAACGTTTTCCCCGAGCCGGTCACGCCCATCAACACCTGGTAGTCGATCCCCCCGTCCACGCCCCTCGCCAGCTGCTCGATGGCTTCCGGCTGGTCTCCCGTCGGCTTGTAAGTAGATTCCAGCGTGAACATCCGCTACTCGATTTTCTTCATGAACCGCTCCGGGTCGATGACGAACCGCTCGTGGACGGCGGACGCGATCGTGCCGGACTCGTCCCACGCCTCGATCGCGAAGCGGACGCGACGCCCGTCGACCTCGTCGATGGTTGCCCGGCAACTGACTTTCTTCCCGACGCCCGTCGCCTTGACGTGTTTCACGTCGATGGCGATGCCGACGGTATCTTCCTGGTCATCCAGCACGCCTTTCAGGCACTTGAGCGCCGTGTTTTCCATCAGGCACACCAGCGCGGGCGTCGCGAAGACGTCCAGCTTCCCCGACCCGTGAGCTGCCGCCGTGTCTTTACTCGTCACGATCATCTCCTGGGAGAACGATCTCCCCGTTATCATTTTACTTGTATTCATGTTCTTGTTATTTATAGTACCCGTCATCCACCGTTTTCTTCAGGCTGGTAAAGGTAGAAATTTATTCGTGGATACCCCGCGGGGAAGGAAAAAACGGGCACGGCACGCGGGCAACGTTCCGCCCTCCCGCGAACATCCCCCGCCCTCTCGCTAATATCTCCGGCACCGGGCAAATGTTGGCCAACATCGAGCGAGTATTTCCCGCCGCCTGGCGAACGTTTCCCGCCGCCTGGCGAATATTACCCGACATCCCACGCGTGTTGCCCGAAACTCCCCGAATGTCGCCCAATCCTCGTGAAATGTGGACTCACCTTCCACGAATGTAAGCTCACCTTCCACGAAAGTAAG
>JAIRKS010000227.1 GCA_031259905.1 Odoribacteraceae bacterium | reverse complement strand
TTTTCAGGCACCTGGCGAATATCCTCAAGAATAGCCTTTCCGTCACGCCGCTCGACCTCGAGGCGATGGGGCTCCTGTCCCGTGACGAGAGCCTCACGCCTTCGCCGGTGGAAACGACTCACCCCGATAGCGTTGCCGACACGTCGGAACTGCGCCGGGTGCTCATCCACTACGGGACGGCAACTCCCGGGAAGACGAGAATCAAGAAGGGTAAACCGCGCGGGCAACACGGCGCGGAGTGCCGGTGGGCACTCTCCAAGACCGCCGTCACGAGCCTCGACGAGCTGACCAATTCAGCGTTCGACACTAACTCGCCGCTCGTCCTCGAGTTCGGCGAGGAAGAACGCGGAGCGCGCCTCTACTACGCGATGAGATGGGAAAACAACCGGGGCGAGAGAGGCCCGTTCGGTCCCATCGAAATGATCGTCGTGCCCTGACGCTGCCGCGACCCTGCCTGTATCCCCCCCGCCTCTCCCGCGAGAGACGGGGGGCGTCGTTTCCACGCGCCGGTTTCGTGGTTTATAGCGCGCGGGGCGGATGTAGCACGTTTTTCTCTATCACGACACTATCTGCCTTTTTTTCTGCCGATTTTTTTTAGCATACCCATCCGGGAAACCGTTGTATATTCGCGTCAAGTAAGAAACCAGATGCCATGAAACACGAGGAAATCATCGCGGGGATACGAGGGGGACAATTCGCCCCGGTCTACTTCCTTTCGGGAGAAGAACCCTACTTCATCGACCAGATCGCCGGGGAGATCGAGCGACACGCGCTGCCGGAAGAAGAGAAAACGCTGAGCCAGGTCATCCTGTACGGGAACGAGACGAGCATGTCACGGGTTGTTGACGTGGCCCGTCGTTTCCCGATGCTGTCCGCCCGCCAGGTGGTGATCGTGCGGGAGGCCCAGCAGATCGCGGACAAGGATTTCGAGAAGCTCATCCCCTACATCGCGTGCCCACAGCCCACGACCGTCCTGGCGTTCCTCTACAAGGGGAAGAAACCGGACAGGCGACGGGAGACGTTCAAGAAGCTGGCGAACACGCCGGGGTGCGTCTACTTCGACTCGGTCAAGTTGTACGAGAACGAGGTGCCGGGGTGGATCGGGAAGTACTGCAAGGAACGCGGCCGCGACATCAGCCAGCGTGCCGCCCGCTTGCTTTCCGACAGTCTCGGCACGGACCTGTCGCGGGTCGCCAACGCGCTGGACAAGCTCCTGCTGTTGCCCGGCGAGGGGGAGATACAGGAGACGCTCGTCGAGGAACACGTCGGCATCAGCAAGGAGTTTAACTCCTTCGAGCTGATCACGGCCATCGTCCGGCAAGATCACTTGAAGGCGAACAGGGTCGTCAACTATTTCGAGGCGAACCCGGAGAAGAATAACGCTCCCGCCGCTGTCATCCCCGCGCTCTTCTATTATTTCTGCAACCTGCTGACGTATCACTACCAGAAGCGCCTCGTGCCCGACACGCGGGAGATGGCCCAGCTCCTTGGGGTCTCCCCTTATTTCATGAAGGATTACACGGACGGCGCCACGCGTTACGGGGCCGCGAAGTGCGCGCGCGTCATCTCCTGGTTGCGGGAGTATGACCTGAAGGCCAAGGGCAGCGCGAACATCGCGATCCCTCCCGGCGAGTTGCTCCGCGAGCTTGTCTTCAAGATCATGCACTGACGATGAACAGGGCCGTGTTCCTCGATCGCGACGGGACGATCAATTCCAACAAGGATCACTATTACGTCTACCGCCCCGCGGACTTCGAGTTTAACCCCGGGGTCGTCGATGGTATCCGGCGACTGAACGAGGCCGGGTATCTCGTGATCGTCGTCACGAACCAGGGGGGTGTCGCCAGGGGGATTTACGGGACGCGGGACGTCGAGGCCCTCCACGCGTACATGCGCGAGGAGCTGGGGAAGCGCGGCGCGCGCGTCGACGCTATATATTATTGTCCCCACCACGAGAGCGTCGCGCCCTGCCGTTGCCGCAAGCCGTCGCCTTACATGATCGAGCAGGCCATCGAGCGGTTCGACATTGACCCCGCCCTCTCCTGCATGATCGGGGATAGCCCGCGGGACATGGAAGCCGCCCGTGCCGCCGGCGTGACGGGTATCCTCGTGCAAAAAAACAGTGATATTACCCCTGTCATCGATCGCGTGCTCGGCGAGGGGACGCGCTGATCAGCGCGTGTCGCGCGTGAAAAACGTCACGTGATCCTCCCACCCGCCCCGGGCGCGCGCCGTCACGCGATTCTCCCCGGGCACGAACGCGATCCCCTCCCACGAGAAGATGCCGTACTCCCCGCGTCGCCGGCCCAGCGAACGCCCGTTCACGAGCAGCTCCACCTCCGGGCAATTCGAGTACACCTTCACCTGCCGCGGCGCCGGCCCCCGTCTCCCGGCGATATACACGAACGGGTCATCGCGATTCCAGTTCGCCTTGTAGAAATAAAACGCGTCCTTCTTCACCTTCCTGTCGAACGTCACCAGCCCCTTGTCGTTCTTCCCGTCGATCTCCCCCTCGGTACGGTGCGCCGCCCCGAAGTCGAACATGTTCCACGCGAACGTCCCCCACAGGAAGGGGCGTTGGTCGATCGCCTTCCAGTGCTCCTCGTGGAAATACGCCTGCCACCCCTCCGGGTGCCAGTAACTGTTCGCGACGGGTTGCGCCGGCGTCTCCTCCTGGTGGAGGATACTCCCGCCGGCGCCGTACTCGCTGATCCCGACGGGGACACCCGCGTACTCCACCCGCGCCCGGTCGGCCCACGCGCCGATCGAGGAGGGCTTCCCGCCGTACCACCCGTAGTAAAGATTCCACGCGATCACGTCCGTCACCCGGTTCAGCGCCCCTCCCTGGTTCGACGCGCCCGTCGTGAGGCGCGAGGGATCTTCCCGCGCGGCCAGCTCCCGCAACTCCCGCAGGTACTCCACGGGGTTATCTCCCTCCTCCTTCAACTCGTTGAACAGTCCCCAGAAACAGATCGACGGGTGGTTGTAATTCTGCCGGATCAGCTCCGTCAACTGCTGCCGGCCGTTCGCCCGGAAGGAGGGCTGGTCCACGAACCCCTTGTCGCGATACCCGCCCGGCCCCACGAAGGGGATCTCTGCCCAGACGATAAAGCCGTGCTCGTCGCACAGGTCATGCACGAGCCTGTCCTGCGGGTAATGCGCCAGGCGGATGGCGTTCGCGCCCATCTCGCGGATGATCTCCATGTCCTCGCGGTGGTGCGCGGGGGCGAGGGCGTTACCGATCTCGGCGCGATCCTGGTGGCGACAGACGCCGCGCAGCTGCACCCGCCGGCCGTTCAGGAAGAAGCCGCGCTCCGCGTCCACCGTGTACTCCCGGATACCCCAGCGCACGCGTACCCGGTCGCTCTCGCCCGTGACGCCCGTCACCGCGGCCTCCACCGCGTACAGGTAGGGATCGTCCCGTCCCTGCCACGGCCGCGGGTTCGCCACCTCGACGTCGAACGTCACGGCCCGCGTCTCCCCGTCGCACCTCACCGCCTGCTCGCCGCTCCACGCCGTTTTCCCGCCCGCGTCCGTCACCCGCGCGCTCACGGTGACCTCCTCCCCGGCCGGCCCCGTCACCATCACCTTCACGCTTCCCGTGGCCCGTCGCGCCGTGATCTCCCGCGTCGTCACGTACACGCCGGGCGACGCGTAATCGGTCAACGACACGTGCGCCGGTTCCACCGCCACCAGCTCCACGTCCCGGTAAATCCCGCCGTACATGTTGAAGTCGCCCACCAGCGGCATCACGTCCAGCTGCATCGCGTTGTTCACCCGCGCCAGCAGCGTGCACTCCTCGCCGGGCGTCACGCGTCCCGTGATCTCGAACGCGAAGGCCGTGTATCCCCCGCGGTGTTCCCCGACGTGCCGCCCGTTGACGAACACGTTCGCCACGCTGTTGACCCCGTTGAAGCGGAGGAACACCCGCTTTCCCTTCCAGCCCGCGGGGATCGTCACCCGCTTCTCGTAGTTCCCTACCCCGCGGTAGTAATCCGCTTTCCCGGCGAGCGCGTCGCTGTTCCACGTGTGCGGCAGGTTGACTTCCGCGTAGACGTTCTTCCTCGTCTCGTGCCCCGGCGTGAAGCGCCACGAGCGGTTTAACGACACTACTTCCCGCGCGGACAACGGGCACGCGGCAATTCCTAACCATATCGCGATGATGTATCTCATGATGACTATAATTAATAAAACGATTTCCCGCGAATGTAACGGATACTTGCCGGAATTTTCACGTGCCCTGGTAAGATTCGTACATGCCTTGGTAGAAATTTGAAATGCCTCGGTAGAAATTTAAAATGCCTTGGTAGAAATTTGAAATGCCTTGGTAGAAATTTAAAATGCCTTGGTAGAACTTTGAAATGCCTTGGTAGAAATTTAAAATGCCTTGGTAGAACTTTGAAATGCCTTGGTAGAAATTTAAAATGCCTTGGTAGAAATTTGAAATGCCTTGGTAGAAATTTAAAATGCCCTGCCGCCGGTCATGAAATTTCACTACATTCGTGCCGACAAATCCAGAATATATGCTGAAGAAGAATAAGAAATCAAGAGCGTTCGCCGGGGCAAAAGATCTTCACGCCCTGGTTCATTCCGTGTTCAGGGAGAATCCCACGCGCTACTATAATTACAAGCAACTGTCGCGCCTGCTTGGTATCAAGGACTCGAACGTGAAGCGACAGATCATCGAGATGCTCGCCGGGATGGCGCGGGAGGGCATCCTCTCGGAAGCACCCGTCGGGTCGTTCACCCTCGCGCGGCGCGCGGTGCACGTGACGGGCATCATTGATCTTACCGCGAAAGGCACCGCCTACCTGGTCTCCGACGAGGTCAAGGAAGACATCTTCATCCCGCAGGTGGGGCTAAAGCACGCGCTGAACGGCGACCGGGTCAAGGTGGCCGTCTACGCCAGCAACAAGCGTCGTCGCCCGGAGGGGGAGGTCGTCGAGATCCTCGAACGGAAGCGCGACACCTTCGTCGGGATCGTGCAGGTTACCCGCTACCACGCCTTCCTGTCGCCCTCCGGGAAGCAGCTCCCGTACGACGTCTTCATCCCGTTCGCCGGGCTGAACGGGGCGAAGGACGGGGAGAAGGCGGTGGTGAAGATCGTCGAGTGGCTGGAGAACCAGAAGAATCCCGTGGGGACGGTCGTCAAGGTGCTGGGACGTCCCGGTAACAACGACGCGGAGATGAACGCCATCATGGCCGAGTTCGACCTCCCGGTTCAGTTCCCCGCCGCCGTCGAGCGTGCCGCCGGAAAGATCAAGGCCGGTATCGACGCCGCCGAGATCGCCCGCCGGAGGGACTTCCGCGCGGTGACGACCTTCACGATAGATCCCGCGGATGCCAAGGATTTCGACGACGCGTTGTCGTTCCGCCCGCTCGGGAACGGTCGGCACGAGGTGGGCGTGCACATCGCCGACGTGAGCCATTACGTGACGCCCGACACGCCCCTCGACGTCGAGGCGCGCGAGCGGGCGACCTCCGTGTATCTCGTCGACCGCACGATCCCGATGCTCCCGGAGCACCTGTCGAACGGCCTCTGCTCGTTGCGTCCCGGGGAGGAAAAGCTGTGCTTCTCCGCCGTCTTCGAGCTGGACGAGAACGCGCGCGTCCTGTCGCGCTGGTTTGGCAGGACGGTCATTCGTTCCGACCGACGCTTTACCTACGAGGAGGCGCAGGCGATCATCGACGGCGAGGAGGGCGACTTCAAGTCGGAGATCATCACGCTCGACGGCCTCGCCCGGAAGCTGCGGGAGGAGCGTTTCCGTGCCGGCGCTATCGACTTCGACCGGCCGGAGGCCCGCTTCGAGCTGGACGCCGACGGGAAGCCTCTCCGCGTCACCTTCAAGCACTCGCGGGAGGCCAACAAGCTGATCGAGGAGTTCATGCTCCTGGCGAACAGGAGCGTCGCCGAGCATGTCGGCAAGGTGAGGGCGGGGGAGCGCGCCAAGACGTTCGTCTATCGCGTGCACGACGCGCCGGATCCCGGGAAGCTCGCCGATTTCAGTCGCCTCGTCGCCAGGTTCGGGTATCGCTTGCGCCTCACGACCCCCCGCGCCCTTTCCACCTCCATCAACAAGCTCCTGGAGGACGTGAAGGGCAAGCCCTGCCAGCGAATGATCGAGACGCTCGCCGTGCGCGTGATGGCGCGGGCCGTCTATTCCGTGGAGAACATCGGGCACTACGGCCTCGCCTTCGATTATTACTCGCACTTCACCTCCCCCATTCGCCGTTACCCCGACGTGATGACGCACCGCCTCCTGCAGCGCTACATGGACGGGGGGCGCGCGGCCAACGTCGCCACGTGCGAGGAGCGGTGCAAGCACTGCTCGAACATGGAGCAGGTCGCCACGAATGCCGAGCGTGCCTCCGTCAAGTACAAGCAGGTGGAGTTCTTCGCCGGGAAGATCGGGGAGAGCTTCCGCGGCACGATCTCCGGCGTCACCCAGTGGGGCTTCTACGTGGAGCTTGACGACAGCCTCGCCGAGGGGCTGGTCTCGATGACCGAGCTGGAGGACGACTACTACGAGTTCGACGAGGAGAACTATTGCATCGTCGGGAGACACCATCGCAAGGTGTACCGCCTCGGCGATCCTGTCGTCGCGCGTGTCGTCCGCGCGGATCTCGCGACGCGGCAGCTGGACTTCGCCCTCGCGGGGAACGAGCGGCGGGAGAGTGCCGCCGCGGGCGCCCCGCGACGGGAGAATGTCGCCGCGGGCAGGAACTCGCGGCGAGGACGACCGGCACGGGAGAACACGAAACGGCGGAAACGGTCGTGATTACCTTCGTCCTCTCCATCGCGATCCTCGTCGCCGCGTACTTCATCCACGGGAAGTTCCTCGAGCGATTCTTCGGCGTCGACCCGCGCCGCGAGACTCCCGTCCGCCGCCTCGCCGACGGCGTGGATTACCAGGAGCTGAAGCCGTGGCGACTGTTCGTCATCCAGTTCCTGAACATTGCCGGCCTCGGGCCGATCTTCGGCGCGGTGCTCGGCGCCGCTTACGGTCCGGCGGCCTACCTGTGGATAGTTATCGGGTGCATCCTCGCCGGCGCCGTTCACGATTTCTTCGCCGCCATGCTCTCCCTCCGGCACGACGGCACGAGCCTCCCCGACGTCGTCGGGAGATACCTCGGCCGGCACGCCCGCCGCTTCATGACCTTCTTCACGGCCATTCTCCTGGTGGCCGTCGGCGTCTCCTTCGTGAACGGCCCCGCCGACCTCCTCGCGCGCCTGACGGGGATCGGCTTCGGCTGGTGGCTGCACGTCATCTTCGCGTACTACATCCTCGCCACCCTCCTCCCCGTCAACAAGATCATCGGCAGGATATACCCCTTCATGGGCGCGGCGCTCATCTTCATGGCCCTCGGCACCGGCGCCTGCCTCCTCGCCGGCGGCATCTCCGGCACGCTTCACCTCCCGGAGCTATCCCTCGACGCGTTCAGGAACATGCACCGTGACCCCGGCGAGAACATCCTCTTCCCGATGATGTTCATAGTTATCTCGTGCGGCGCCATATCCGGTTTCCACGCCACGCAATCCCCCATGATGGCCCGCTGCACCGGCAACGAGCGGTACGCGCGGCCCGTCTTTCACGGCGCGATGATCGCCGAGGGGATCGTCGCCATGATCTGGGCCACTGCCGCCATGACGTTCTTCGGCGGGGCGGGGGGCCTCAACGACGCGGCCGCCGCGGGGAAGACGCCGGCCATCATCGTCAACGAGATCTGCAACTCGTGGCTCGGGCGCGCCGGCGCCGTCATCGCCATCATCGGCGTGGTCGTCTGTCCCGTCACCTCCGGGGATACCGCCTTCCGCGGCACGCGCCTCATCCTCGCCGACGCGCTGCGCGTGAGCCAGAAGCCGTTACGCGCCCGCCTGCTGCTCGCGTTGCCGGTCTTCGTCGTGGCGTACTTCCTTTGCCGCTTCGACTTCTCGACGATCTGGAAGTACGTCGGTATAAGCAACCAGGTGCTCGCTACCGTCACCCTGTGGACGATCTCCGCGTACCTCGCCCGCGCGGGCAAGGCGCACTGGATGACCTCCCTCCCGGCAACCTTCCTGACGACCGTCTGCGTGACGTACCTGCTCGTCGCCCCGTACCGTGCCGGCGGCCTCGCGCTCCTTCCCGCCGTTGCTTACCCGGCGGGCATCCTCGCTGGCGTCGCCGTGCTGGCTTTCTTCCTCGTCAAGGTAAAAAAGGCGTGATGAAACGCGTCATCCTCGTGCTCCTCCCCGTCATTCTCTTCCCCGCGATGCTCCGCGCGCAGTCCGGCACGGCGCTATTCCTCGTCCTGCCCGTGGACGCCCGTGTTGCCGGGTCGGGGGGAGGGGGGATCGCCCTGCCTGCCGACGCGTTCAGCATCTTCCGCGCCCCGGCGGCGCTCTCCCTGGACGCGTCGCGGGACGGGGCGGGGATCACGCGCGCGGCGTGTCTCCCCGCGTTGCTGCCGGGGGGATACTTGGATGCCGCTGCCGTGGCCTTCCGCGTCAGCGGGCGCGGGGGCGTGGCGGCCGGCTTTCGTCACCGCTCGTACCCGCGCGCGGAGGGACGGGACGGTGACGCGATGCCTACCGGCACGATGCATCCCGCCGAGTGGGCCGCCGAGGTGGCGTACGCTCACCGTCTCCCCGCCGGGCTGGGGGTCTCCGTCACGACGCGGTACGCCCGCCTGTACGCCGCGCGATCGCGGGACGTCTTCTCTTTTGACGCGGGGATGTGCTACCGCGAGCCGTTTTTCTCGATGCCGGGCGGCTCGTGGGCGATCGCCTTCCACGCGGGGAACCTCGCCGGGAGGGTCTCCCGCGACGTCTTCCTCCCCGCCCGCGCCACGCTCGGCGGGGCGATCGCGTTGCCCGCCGCCGGGGGGACGCTCTCCGGGTGTGTCGATCTCGCGTACACGTTTTTCCCCGCTCGCGACGCGCATCTCGA
>JAIRKS010000025.1 GCA_031259905.1 Odoribacteraceae bacterium | reverse complement strand
CTGCAAAACCTATTACCTCAAGGCCACCGGCAATCTCTCCCCCTCCCTGCCGGACGCGCCCGCCAACGCCGCATCGCGAGACTAACCGCCCGTTATTTCCCGCTCGCCCTCGCACGGGCACTCCCCTGGCTCTCCCCCCGCACGGGAGGCTCCCCCGCGCTCGATAGCCCACCAAACCGGGGAGTTACACAACCAGAAAGTGGAATTACGCAACCGGAAAGTGGAATTACACAACCGGAAAGTGGAGTTACGCAACCGGAAATTGGAATTACAAAACCAGAAATTGGAGTTACAAAACCAGGAGATGGAATTACATAATCGGAATGTGGAGTTAGACAAACAGGAAGCGGGGCGCGGGGCGCGTGTCGTGCGTCACGCACACGTTCGCCGGTGAACCTCGCTTGTTGTCGATTAATTGACGAGTTGGAGGAGCGTTATCTCCGGCCCCCTCCCGATACGTCCCGGGATTCCCAGGTAGCCGACGCCACGAGAGACGTACAGTTGCTTCCCGTCGCGTTCGTACAGGCCGTTGTACTCCGGGAAGAAATACCGCGCCGGCGTCCAGCTGTACTTCCCGACGCGAAACCCCACCTGCATGGCATGGGTATGGCCGGATAACGTCAGGGCGACGGGGTGGTGTATCACCTCCTCGCGCCAGTGAACGGGGTCGTGGGAGAGCAGCACGACGACGCGACCGTCAGTGCCGCGCAGGGCCTGCTGCAAGTTCCCGTAGCTACGCCGCGGCGGTTTCCGCCAGTTCTCCACGCCGCAGAGGAAGATCGTGTCGTTCGCCAGCGCGAGGGGCACGCCCTCGTTCTCCAGCACCCGGAAGCCGCACGCCTCCATGTTCCGGTAGAACTCCCGCGTGTTATTCTCCTTCCCCGTGGGGGAATCCCATCGCGTGTAGTCGCCGTGATCGTGATTCCCGGTGACGGCAAACTTGCCGAGCGTGGCGGAGATTCTCCCCAGTTCATCGCTCCACGGGAGGATCTCCCCGGCGAAATTATTCACCACGTCGCCGGTAATCACCACCACGTCGGGATGCAGCGCGTTCACCTCCTCCACCATCCGCCGGATGCCGGGATACCCCCGCCCGAGGCTCCCCAGGTGGAGATCGGAGAGTTGCACGACGCGCAGCCCGTCGAACGCTGGGGGCAGGCCGGGGATCGTTACCGTTACCCGCGTCACCTCGTAACGGTATCTCCCCAGCGTGACGCCGTCGAGGATCACGAGGAAAGAGAGGAGGGCGACGCTCGCGGCCACCCGCTCGATCCATCCCCGCCGTTTCAGCAGGAAGAGCGCGCGCGTGACGAGGTACGCGACACGCGGGACGTAATAGAGGAGCAGGAGCATGATCCCCTTGCCGGCCCAGAAGTACCCGCCGGGGCCTTTCAACCGGGGCATGGAGAGGTGGTAGCACGCGATCCCGGACAGGAACAGGATCGCGACGAGCCAGTAGATCCCGCGCGCCCGGCGTGAACGGAAGAGCGGACGCGTCGCCCGGTAAAAGAGGAGGTCGACGAGCAGGGTGAACGACATGCCGGCGAGCAGGACGAGTAGCGTCGTTTTCACCGGCTCACGGTTGGAAGGAGAGGATGCCGAAGTCAACGGGACGGTGGAAGTCCGGCGACGCGGAGCGCACCGGGTTCCACGAGAGGAAGTGCGGGACGGGCAGCTTGTCCCCGCACTTGTAAAAGTTGGCCCTTGCCGTGTCGCCCGGTCGCGGGGAGAGGCGGTGGCGGAAGAACGAGGTGAAGGGGATCGCGAGGGCGAGCGACCAGCAATAGAGTGCCTTCCCCTCCTGCCGTCTCACTTGCACCGGCGCCTGCCGCGTGATGGCGGCGAGCGCCCACGGCGGGGCCTGTTCCCGCCCGTGGCGGTCGTGCCCGTGTGCCAGCAGCAGCGTGCCGATGGCGTTACACTCCAGGTTATAGTACCCCCCGTCGCCTCCAGGCTGGAAGAAAAACTCGACGCACGAGTCCTCCCACACGCGCCCGTTATCTTCCTGCACGTTCGCCCGGAACAGGTCCTCCTTCACGTCGAAGGAGAGAAACAGCCGGGCGGCGTCGTACCCGATCTTGACGCGCGCGAAGGGACGCGAGGGGTACTGCATCGGCCAGTTAAGTTCGTCGATCTCGATGGCGGGCGTGAAGCGCGCCTGGCCCTTGAACGGGAGGCCTTCCCCGTAACGGTACACGTTCTCGTGTTTCATGTCGCGTGTTATTTCAAGATGAATTCTCCCGTCCCGATCTGTCGCCCGTCGCTAAAGAGGTCGGCGACGTGCTTCCCCTGTCCGAGGCTCCCGTCGTTGGGCCAGTAGATGGATACCTCCAGCCGCTCGCCCTCGTAGACGATCTCCCGCCGGGCGGTGTATTCCAGCTCGGCGTTATCGTGCTTGAAGCGCGCCCCGTCGTCGCCCGCGAGTACCCGCCCGTCGGGACGGGTGACGCGCAGGTAGATGTACCGCGGCCCTCTCCTGGCGGTGACGTTGCTCGTGATCGAGAAATCGACTTTCAATTGCGCGCCCTTCCTGGCTACCGTCTCCTTCCCCCTCCGGTTAACGGGGTACAGCCTGACGTTCTCCGTGGAGAGCGCCCCGGCCTGTTCCAGCGTCTCTTCCATGCGCGTGGTTTTTTCTTCCAGGGTTTTATTTCGTTCCCTCACCCGGCCGATTTGCCTCTTCACCTCGTTGTTCTCGGCCAGCAACTTTTTGTTCGACCGGTCCAGGGAATCGATCTGCACGATGTACCCGCGCATGATCGTCTTTAGCGTGTTTACCTCCTTCTTGTAGCGGTTGATCTCGGCGTACGAGTCGGCGCGAAACCGCTTCATCCGGTCGAGCAACCCGGTGATTTTTTCCTGCTCCAGCGATAGCTTCGCATTTAACGAGTCGTTGCTCGTTTTCAGCCCGTCGTAATTACCGGCCAGCTCGATCAGCTCTTGCTGCAACACCTCCTTCTCGTCGCTGATGACTTGCATGTTCGCCCGGTTCTCGCGGTAGACGACCAGGAAAAACACCAGCAGCACCGCCAGTAGTGCCGCCAGCGCGATGACGACGATCTTTAATCGTTTTATCGGGTTATCCCCCCGGTACGGGTACTTGCTATATTCTTCCATGACACATTATATATTTATGAAACGATGGCAAATATACGGGGACAACGGGACATTCACAAGAAGGGCGCGGGTGGCCGCGGGATCGCTACCCCGCGACGTGCCGGCGTTTTTCAAGGGACACCCGCCCGGTTCTCTCGTCGGTCTCTCTCGTGATGCCTCGCCGCGCGTCCCGAGGGCACCGTCCCACAGTGGGGCGATCTTCCTGCAACTTTCGACAGTCCGTCCCAGAGTGGGGCGATTCTCCTGCAGTTTTCGGGAAGGCGTCCCAGAGTGGGGCGATCTCGCCGCAGTTTTGGCGAGAGTTTCCCAGAGTGGGGCGATCTTCCTGCAAATTGCGGCAAGAGTTTCCCAGAGTGGGGCGATCTTCCTGCAGTTTTGGTGAGAGTTTCCCACAGTGGGGCGATCTCGCCGCAATTTGCAGGAAGATCGCCCCACTGTGGGACGGCTTCCCGAAAACTGCAGGAAGATCGCCCCACTCTGGGACGCCTTCTCGAAAACTGCAGGAGAATCGCCCCACTCTGGGACGGCTCCGCCGAAAACCGCGGCGGGTATCCCGGCGAGTGACGCGATTGGCCGTTGACGCGCGTTGCCGTTGCCCCGGTCGTTATCCTGCTTGAAAATTCCGGCGAGACGAGGGCACGTTGCCCCGCGAATAACAACGCCCGGGACGCTTGTCGCGTGACGAACGAGTAGTTGAGAAGTGACTTCTCGATTCCTCGTCTGTCGAGTGACGCGATGTCCCGGGCGGCAACCGCGTTCCCGCGCGATACCTCGTGTCAATACCTCGCCTCTACCGCCTTCCAGTCGACGATCTGCCATAGCGACTTCAGGTGATCGGCGCGGCGGTTCCGGTAATCCAGGTAGTAGGCGTGTTCCCAGACGTCGAAGCCCAGGAGTGGTTTCAGGCCGGAGGTCACGGGATTGCCGGCGTTAGGCTCCCTGGTGATGGAGAGCGCGCCCCGCTCGTCGCTCGCCAGCCATACCCAGCCGGAGCCGAATAACGCGACGCCCGCCGATTCGAACGTCCCGCGGAATTCGTCGAACGAGCCGAACGAGGCGTCGATCGCGAGGGATAGCTTGCCGGAGGGTTTCCCGCCACCGTTCGGGGAGAACTGCGTGAAGTAGAGGTCGTGGTTGAGTACCTGCCCGGCGTTGTTGAAGACGGCGCCCGTCGATTCCTTGACGATGGTCTCCAGCGGTAGGTGCTCGAACTTCGTTCCGGCGATCAGGTTGTTCAGGTTGTTGACGTAGGCCTGGAGGTGTTTCCCGTGGTGGCACTCGACGGTTTGTTGCCCGATTACCGGCGACAGGTCGACTGTCGTGTACGGTAGCTTGATTAACTCGATGTTCATGGTGTTTTTTGTTTTTGTTAGACGTGCGCTGACGGTGATTTCCCGTTAGCACTAGCAAATATAGGAAGATTTTCCCTCTCGGCAGGCGAAACGACACGCGATTTTATTGATAACCGGATCGATGATCTTGAATCTCCCCCCTCGCGTCGGGGAAGCGTCCCGGCGTGACGGGGCGTGTTCACCCCGTTCCCGGCGGGGGGTGATTTTGTTTTATCGGGTGAAAAGAATACTTTTGCCCATGATATGAAACACGACGAGAAATGAAACAGGCGAAGACACTAAAATTAGAGGAATTAATGGGCCTTTACTTGAAGCAAACAGGGCTTGAGCGGAAATTCAAGGAGATGGAAGCGTGCCTCGCGTGGCCGGAGGTCGTGGGACAAGTGATAGCCGCTTACACGGGGGAGATCAACATGACGAACGGGAAACTCTTTGTCCGTTTCACCTCGCCGGTGGTGAGGAACGAAATGTCGATGGTAAAAGAGGGGTTAGTGAAGGCGTTGAACGATAAATTGGGCGAGCAGGTGGTGAAGGATATCATCTGCCGTTAATGGCGAATAACTTTAAACGATATAGTGAATGAGATTAATTACTTCCAGGGACTTCATCAGGGTATTACAAGGGCGCGATCGCGGCGGGAATAGCATGGTGGCCAAGCTGCTCATGCACGTTTTGCAGTTGGACAAGCTGAACAAGCTCCGCGAGGGAATATCGCAGGAGACGCCCCGGCTCTTCCTGGACAACCTGATACGGGCGCTCGACGTGACGATTGAGGTCAACGAGGAGGACTTGCGGCGGGTACCCGCGAGCGGGCCTTTCATCACGATCTCCAATCACCCGTTCGGCGGGTTAGACGGCATCATCCTTGCCAAGTTACTGTCCCCCGTCCGCCCGGATTACAAGGTACTCGTCGATAACCTGCTGGGGCAACTCGACCCGGTGCAGGATTACTTCCTGGGAATGCCCTCGCCGGGCGACCACGACACGCGGGGGAGTGCACTGAAAGAGGCGGCGCGTCACGTGGCGGAAGGGAAGCCGCTGGGGCTTTTCCCCGCGGCGGAAGTCTCCTCGTACCAGGCGGACTTGAACCAGGTGGAGGACGGGGAGTGGGACGCGGCCACGTTGAGGTTGATCAAGGCGGCGAGAGTGCCGGTCGTGCCGGTGTACTTCAAGGGTTCGAACAGTTTGCTGTTTTACCTGCTGGGGCTGATTCATCCCGTGTTGCGCGGGATAAAGCTCCCCTCCGAGCTGCTGAACAAGAAAAACAGGGTCGTCAGGACGCGCGTCGGTAACCCGATCGGCGTGGAGATCCAGGACGGGTTTCACGACATCGTCCAGTACGGGAAGTTCCTGCGCGCGAAGACGTACTTGCTCGGCTCGTCGCTCGAGGTAAAGAAGTTTTTCCTCAAGTCGCAGCGGGCCGTGACGCGCGTGGAGCCTGTCGCCCCGGAGGGAGACCGGGAGACGTTGAAGAAAGAAATCGCGTCGATAGCGGCCGACTGCACGTTGTTCTCGATGAAACACTACGAGGTGTACTGCAGCCCGTCGGTGAAGATCCCCAACATCCTGAACGAGATCGGGCGGCTGCGGGAGATCACCTTCCGCGCGGTGGGCGAGGGGACAAACCGGAGTATTGATCTCGACGAGTACGATCTCTATTACTATCACCTCTTCATCTGGGACAAGGAAGAGGAGCAGATCGTCGGGGCTTACCGCCTGGGGAAGGGCAAGGAGATTATCGACCGCTACGGGATGAAGGGCTTCTACATTCACTCGCTTTTCAAGATGCGCAAGGAGATGCTGCCGGTGCTCTACGAGGCGATCGAGCTGGGACGCTCGTTTATACGCGAGACCTACCAGCGCAAGCCGTTGCCGCTGTTCGTCCTGTGGAAGGGCATCCTCTATTTCCTGCTGAAAAACCCGGAGTACCGTTACCTGATCGGGCCGGTGACGATCAGCGGGCGCTACACGGAGGTATCCAAGGAGCTGATCATGCGCTTCGTCATGGCCAACTATTACGACCACGCGCTGGCGCGTCACGTGTGCCCGCGTTCGAGGTACCAGGTGGGGTCGAACGACCCGAAAGTGCAGGTGATGCTCGACGTGGCGTGCGAGGACATCTCGATCCTCGACAAGATGATCGGCGACATCGAGCCGACGAGCGACAAGCTGCCCGTGCTATTAAAGAAGTATATCTCGTTAAACGCGAAAATCATCGGGTTCAACATCGACCCGAAGTTTAACATGTGCCTCGACGGCCTGTTGATCCTCGACATCTTCGACGTCCCGATGCGAACGATCGAGTCGCTCTCGAAAGAGATCAAGGACTCCAAGATTCTCGGTCGTTTCTCGGCAGAAAACATAGAAGTGTAGCGTATGTACGACATTGTTTGTCTATTCAAGGGCGTGTTAGTCGGGCTGATGGTCTCCGTGCCGTTAGGCCCGATGGGAGTGTTAATCATCCAGCGGACATTACACAAGGGAGCCTTGTCGGGCTTCTGCGCGGGCATGGGCGCGGCGTCGGCCGACTGCTTCTACGCGATGGTCGCGGCCTTCGGGATTAACTTCGTCGTCAACACGGTGCAGACGCACGAGCTGCTCCTGCAAGTCGTCGGCGGGATCTTCCTGCTCGGCATGGGGCTGAAAGTCTACTTCGACAATCCCCTCAAGCAAGTCAAGCAGCGCGCGGGCGGCCGCGTCAGCAAGCGCGGGCTACTCGGCGATTACCTCTCGCTCTTCTTCCTGACCGTCTCCAACCCCATCGCCATCGTGATCTTCATGGCCGTTTTCGCCAGCATGGCCATCTTCGGGGACACGCCCACGTTTGCCGGCGAGATGCTGGTTGTCATGGGCGTCTTGATAGGCGGTGGCCTGTGGTGGTACTTCCTCGCGGTGCTGGTAAACATCTTCCGGAGGAAATTCCGGCTACGGGTATTGATAGCCATCAACAAATTCACGGGCCTGGTCATTGCCATTCTCGGCGCGATCGTGATCCTGCTGGCCTTCTCGCCGGTCATGTCGAAAGTCTTCTCTTAAACCTCGCGGCCCATGCTCAAGAAAATCACCTGGATCTTCTTCGCGATACTTCTCGTGGCGTTGCTTGCCGGGGCCTTGTCGTGGCTGCACCTCCGGGAACGGGAAAAAAAGATCCCCGCGGAAACGTTCATCCCCGACAACTCGGCGCTCGTGCTCCGCGTGCAGGGCGGCACGCGCTTGCCCCTCGATCTGCCCGCGCCGTTAGCGGGCGACGTCGCGCTCTTTCACCGCGCGGCCATTCACCGCGTCATCGACACGCTGGCGCGTGCCGGGATCGTCGATAGCTCCTCCGTCACCGTGGCCCTCCGCGTGGAAGGGAAGGCGAGCGTCCGCTTCCTGCACGTCCTGAACAGGGGCGGCCTTTTTCACCGCGGCGACCTCCCCGCCTTCCTCGCGCGACGATTCCCCGGCGACGCCCCCGCGGCGCGCGACTTCGAGCGGGGCGCGATACACGCCATCGCGGTAGGGCACGACGAGGTCTACTACACCGTCGTGGGCGGCCACGTGTTGCTCTCCGACTCCGGCCTTTACCTGGAAGACGCGCTGAAACGTGCCGACGGGAACGCGCCGGACGCCTCGCCTTACGAGGAGGCTTGTCACTACCTCTCGTCCGCGGCAAAAGTCAACGTGTTCGTGAACGCCACGTGCCTCGCGGAGTTGCTCCCTCTCTACCTCGACAAGGTCGCCCTCGCGGGAATCTCCTGGGGAGCGCTGGACGGCTACATCTCCCCCGGCGGCTTCACGTTCAGCGGCCTCGTGCGTCCAGGCCCGACGATACGTTCTTTCCCCGGGCTTTTGCAGGGGCAACGCGCCGCCGGGATTCGCCTGGACGGCCTGTTGCCGGCCGACGTGAAGGCGGTAAGCGTCCTGAGGCTAAGCGACGCGGGGAAGTACCTCGCCGACCTGGAGCGGTATCGCTCCGCCGTGAAGATCAGCGACGCGGTGGCCGCGCGGAAGCGAGAGTACGCCCGCTGGTTCGGCGCGTCGACGGGGGACGAATGGCAGGAGCTATTCGGCGGCGAGATTGCCAAGGGGGTGATGGACGTTCTCCCGGCGGGCGAGGAGGAGGGCGTGATCGTCGTCCTCCTGAAGTCAGGGAACAAGGGGGAGCGACTCCTGCAAGAGATGATCGCGCGCCACGCCAGGCAAGCGGGCGGCGGGGGGGATTCCACGCGCCACGTCTACCAGGTCGACCAGAAGCAGGTGGTGTACTACACGATGCCCGCTCCCGATTTCTGCAGCGTCACGTGGGGAGATGCCTTCGACGGGATGCCGGCGCGTTACGCCCTCGTGCAGGAGAACTACCTCGTGCTGGCCTCCTCGCGTGCCGCCGTGCAACGCTTCGCGAGGGATTATTTCCGTCATTCCAGCGCGCGCGACGCGCCGTGGTACAAGCGGGTCAAGGAGCGCCTCGGCGTCAACCACAACTGGATTCACGTCTCCTCCACCGCCGCGATGCTCCCCCTCTACCGCCAGCAAGCCCGCGGCGCGTGGGCCGCTTACCTGCGGGCGAACGGCGACCGTCTCGCGGGCGTCTCCTCGTGGGGCTACCGCTGGAGCGGCGAGGAGGGGATGCTCTACGCCTCCCTCGCGGCCAGCGTCGAGAAGGTCGAGCGGCAGGCGACGCGCCTCATGTGGCAGACGAGGCTGGATGCCGACGTCGCGATGAAGCCGGCCGTCGTGAAAAACCACGTCACGGGGGAACGGGAACTCCTGGTGCAGGATCGCGACAACACCCTCTACCTGGTCAGTGACCTCGGCCTGATCTCCTGGAAACTACCCGTGCAGGGGGCGATCAACAGCGAGATCTACCAGGTGGATTTTTACAAGAACGGCAAGTTGCAATATCTTTTCTCGACGCCCACGCACCTTTACCTGGTCGATCGTAACGGGGCGTTTCTCCCCCGCTACCCGTTGCCGCTGAGGAGTCGCTGCGAGGTGGGCATCACCCTGTTCGATTACGAGAACAACCGCGATTACCGCGTGGCCGCGCCGGGCGTGGATCGCCACCTGTACCTGTTCGGCCTGGACGGTAACCCGGTGAAGGGGTGGGACGTGCCGGCGTGCGACAACCCCGTGGTCTCCCGCGTGCACCACTTCAGGGTCGAGGGGCGCGATTACCTGGTCGTCCTCGATCGCCACCGCCTCTACATGCTCGACCGCCGCGGGAAGCACCGCGCGAGGGTGATGCAACACTTCGACGCGCCCGCCGGCACCCCCCTGTACGCGAGTCGCCGGGGCGGGAAGGCGGTGGTGTGCTTCGCCGACGCGCGCCGGGAGGCGCGATGGGTGGACTTCGAGGGGAACGCCGGCTCGTGGAAGAGCGCCGCGGGGGGGACGCTGCCCTATCACCTGAACGTGGGCGACGTGAACGCCGACGGCGCGGACGAGTGGATTTTCACGTCGGGCGAGTCGCTCGCGATTCACGACGGCCAGGGGCGCCTGCTCCTGGAGAAGCGCCGGGAGGGGGCCGCGTTGGGTTTCCCGTACATCTACCGTTTCTCGGCGCGCGACGCCCGCGTCGGGATGCTCGACAGCGCGCGCGGGCAGCTGCTGCTGACGGCCGGTACGCGTGACGACGAGCAGCACGAGGGCTTCCCGCTGCCGGGCGTCACGCCCTTCTCGATTGCCTTCCACGGCGGCGGGGGTGACGACGCGGCCGGCTTTTATCTCTTTACCGGCGGCGCGGGCGGTTATCTCTTGAAGTACCGCGTCCGGGAATGACACCATTTCCAGGTAATTGAATCTTTTGTTTTCCCGGTCAACTCCTCGTTTTTCTCGTTCAACCTTCCCTAACAAAAGGGGCGACTTACCTTGCAAAAGGGGCGACTTCCCTAACAAAAGGGGGCGACTCCTCTTACAAAAGGGG
>JAIRKS010000231.1 GCA_031259905.1 Odoribacteraceae bacterium | reverse complement strand
GTTTCAACTCGTCGACACCGTTTCCGAGTACTCGGAAAGTATGTTTCAACTCGTAGACACCGTTTCCGAGAGCTCGGAAAGTGTGTTTCCACCCGGCGACAGGTTTTCCGGGATTCCGGGAAGCGTGTTTTCATCCTTACGCGGAACGCGGGTTAGGCCGATCAGCGCGCGACAGTGCCCGGACGGGGGACGCGCGATGGCGAGAGAACCCCCTTGCGCGGCAGCAGGTGACGCGTGATCGCGCGGGACAAAAAAAGGGGGGCCGCCTATCACAGGTTAAGCCCCCCCCGAAACATAAAACAGATAAATAAAAGGTATTATAACCTTATCATGGTGTGCGCGCCGGACTTCCGGTCGCGGCACTGTGAGCAGTGTTCGATACATGGCAGGCGGAAGGCACTGGACGCGCCGACCGCCCGCGAGCGGTATTTTTTCCCGCGACGAACGGGTGAGTTCCCGTTTCCCGCGGTAGTACCCTGCCGCGCGCGCGTGCCGGGAGACACGCGTGCGGCACGGGGACGCGTGTCGCGCTGCCGGGTGACGGGGCGCGAAGTTTCGCGTCGTTCGCTTCCTTCCGGTTGCAGCCCCCGGCGGTCGTCGCGAGCGACGGGGAGAGGCCCTTGCCCCCTGGTAGCAGCGGGCGGGACGAGGCGTTGGTTGCCGCTTCCCCCCGGTTGCAGTCCCCGGCGGCCGTCGCGAGCGACGCGGGGAAGCCCTTGACCCCGGACAGCAGCGGGCGGGACGAGGCACCGGTTGTCGCGTTCACCGGCGCGTTGCCGGCGGCGAGAGCCGGGGTGAGGGGTATACTGGTGCGCGTCATGTTAATTTTCCTCGACATAGATCGTGCCGACTTTGTAGTTAGTCCCCGCTAACTGGTAGCCGTATACTATCTCTCTCTTCCCTCCCGGGATCACTCGCGTGAAAGAACTTCCCGGTTCGTACCCCGATACCTCCTGGTATCGGATCTCCGCGCCGTAAGCGATGTACCACTTCACGTTCGTCTCGGCCATGAACGTCACGCTTATATTCTGTCCGGACGGCGCCACGATCGTGGTGGGAGAGATAAGTCTGAAGTACACCGGCACGGTGCGCGACAGGCGCAATGTCTTCCTGGCCTCGGTAGCATTACTATCCCCGCTGACCGTCTCGAAGGTCACCTCCGTCTCGATGGTCGATCCCGGTGCGCCGCCCTTCCCCGAATTGATCGGCCTGAACTGGAGGGAGGCTTGGACGAGGGGCTTGTCCGGCGTGTACCCCGCGCCCACGGATTGCACCACGCCCTCATCGACATTGCTCTCGAACACGTTCGCGAAATTCGCGTCGGTCGTGTACTTCCACCTGGCGTTCGTCTCGATCGTGACTTCCTTCCAGTTCTCGTCCGTCTTGAAGTCGTGCACGTGCGTCGTCGGGTTTGTCGTCTTCGTCGGGTCGGTGATATTGAGCACCGGTGGCCATCCTTCCTGCACGATATTGAAGGTGCAGGGCGACGGGAAGCCGGGAGCGCTGGAGGTGACGGAGACGGTGGCCTCGCGGTTGGCGTACGCGGTCGAGGTTGCCAGGCTGAAGGTGTAGGTGTACGAGGCAGTTGCCGGGTGATAGGCCGCGCTCTTCTCGGAATCCTCCAGGGTGACGAACTGCTCCCCGGTGGAGAGTTTCCAGGGCGCGTCGGAGACCACGGTGAAGGTGTACTGCCCGCTGGTCTTCGGGTACGGGTTCGCGAGCGTGGCGAGGAACATCTCTCTTGCCAGTTGCTTGACGTTGATGACGCGGCTGACCTGCCCGTTTGGCCCGTCCAGGGTAACGAGGATGGTGTAGTTGAGGGTGGTTGTCCCCGTGTTTGGCGTGGGTTTCAGCCTGAGCAGCGTCGTCTGGGTGGAGGTGGGGAGGCCGAAACCGCTCGCCCACTTGATGCCGTTGTCGGAGAAGAAGAGATTGTAGGCGTTGCCGTCTGCCGCCGGGTAGGGGATGACCTGCACCTCCTGGTGGCTCGACGGGTTCTTGTAGAAGATCAACTCTTCCGGGGTCACTTTCAGCGAGAACTCCGGCTCGGCGGTCTGCTTGACGATGATCGGCTTCTCGATGTTCCCGGCGACGATGAGGAAGTAGTCCTCGCGGTCGGCGGGCGTTTCGTTCTGTTTGACGCGTATCGTCAGCGTGCCCCGCGTGTCCGCGACGCCGGACGAGCTGCCCGCGAATTCTAACCACGTGGGCAGGTTCCTGGCTTGCCAGCCGCCGGGGTAATCGGTCATGATTTCGATGCTCGCGGGAGCGCCCTCGGCGTGGTAGTCGAGCTGGCTCTTGTCGACGGAGAGGTGGTACTGCCCGGTGAAGGTGATGTCGTTGAGGTCTTCCTCGTTCCACGGGGTGATGGTCGCGACCATGTTCATCGGCGCCGAGCGGAAAGCCTCGTCCGGGGTCTCGTATCCCGGCCCTTCGACCTTGATGATCTTGAAGGTGTAGACGTGATTCCGGAGGACGTCGCGGTAGTATTCCTGGTCGTCCTTGATGTCGAGGCGATAGTAGGACGTCGCGCTGCTCCCGGCGTACATCCCGCCGATCACGATGCAAGTCGCGTCGAGGGCGTCGCTCGCTGCCCCCGTCTCGAAGGTGTAGATTTCTCTCTCGAAGGCGTGCTCGCTGGCGGCGGGGATGTTGTAGAGGAGCGGCCCGTGCAGGAGGAGCGGGCTGCCGGGGGAGTTGTCTCCCGGCATGGAGGCTTGCTTGTAGACGGTCTCCCAGTTTTCCGGTACGGGGACGACCTTTCCGCGGGAGGCCCTGTTGTAGAGGTATATTTCCTGCATGGAGAAGAGGACTTTTGCCTCCTCGCTGGCGACCAGCACGTCGAACCTGGCCATTGCCCGCGTGAAGGCTATGTTGCTGATCCCGGTTGTCGCGAGGTTGTCGTTGACCTGTACGACGCCCGTCTCCGCCCACATGGGGATGGGCGCGAATTGCCCGGCGGCGCTGCCGGCCATCCACTTGCCGGACGCTGGTTCCTCGCGGAGGATGCCGTCGAGGACGCTTTCCTTGCTTCCCCCGTTGAGTTGGGCGAGGCTCTCGCTGGTCTGGACGGGCAGGTTGGCGAGGAGGACGAAACGGTAGTCGTCCTTGCTTTTCCGCAGCCTGACGATGATTTTTTTCTTGCTGCCGTCTCCCTCGTTATCGGAGATGCCGGAGGCAATCGCGTGGTAGTCGAGGGTTTCGGTGTTCCCGCCGTTCGTGACCTTGAAGGCGAGCAGGTCGACGCGCGTGATGGTGTTCTCGGCGAGGAGGGTCATCGCGCGGGTCGTCGTGGAGGATTGTTGCCCGGGCACTCCCGTGACAAACGTGACGTAAAGCTCTCCCTGTCCCGGCGTCTCTATTTCCTGTTCCACGTCGCGTACGCACGCGGTCGCGAGGAAAGAGAGCGCGAGCAAGAAGTATAATGCATATATTTTTACCTGTTTCATAGTACGTGTCTGTTTTATATTCATGGTGCTCGATGGTTTCATGATACTTGCACCTCTTCTGTTTCTAATTCCCACCCGTTGATGGTGATGGTGACGCTGGCGTCGGCGTGGACGCGCAGCTTGATGTAGAACTCGCGCGTCGCGCGGAAGTCTATGGTAGCTCCTTGCGTGTTTGCCTGCAGGATAAGATTCACGAGGTTATCGTGGGAGAAGAGCACTTGTCCGCTCGTCTCGTTGGTAAACGTCAGCGCCGGGGTTCTGTTTTCGTCCAGGCGCAAGACGGTCATGGATGCGCTCAGCGGGTCCGTGCCGTTGAAGCGCGCGGAGGACGCGTAGCGGAACGCGGGCATCTCCCCGTAGTTGTTCGCGAAGGTATAGGCGCCGTTGTTGTCCGTCACGGTGAACTGGTAGGTGTCGTCGGACGGCTCGATTCCTTCTACCTCGAAGTTGAGTTTGTACAGGTTGTCCTCGAGGACGACGACGAGGCGCTCTTCCCCGAACGTTCCCACGCTCGCCCCGCGGCACTCGCCGAAGTAGAGGTGGGGCAGGGAGAGATCGCGCAGTGTCCGGTCCGCGGGCAGGGCGAGGGAGATGTTCATCTCCTCGCGCGACGGTTGCCGGTCGCCGGGCTGCACGTTCGCGACGTAGCGCGTGCCCAGGTTTGTCCACGCGACCAGGTGATAGTTCCCGGCGGCCAGGGAGTCGATCTCGATGTAATAGTTCTCGTTCATCGCGACTTGATCGTCCACCCAGTATCCCGCGATCTTCCCGGCCTCGTCAAAGGCGTACAGGTCGATCCTGCCGATGGTCTCTTCCGACCTCACGCCCCCGAAGGATGTTTCCCGCGCGAACGAGAAGTATACTCGTGTTGCCCGAGGACACCTGTCGAAGTCTTCCTGCACGCAGCCCAGGCCGGTGAGGACGATCGCGCCGATTATCGCCATTCGCGTGAAAAACCAAGTGATACGATTCATTGTCTTGTATTGTATTTTGTGTTGTTGGATCTCTGGGGGTACGCGGGTGGCGCCTCGCGGGGTCGCCTCCCGGTGATGTAACGGGTAATTGTTTTTGTCTGGAGTACCCCGGCAGGAGATGTTTCCTGCCGGGGGGTGTTCCTTGTTATAGTTTTTAATTCACACTTTAGAGTAACTCGTAGTCTTTCTCGAAAATTCCCCACGGGGCAATGTTGGCATCGAACTTCATGTCTGTCGGCTCGGATAACGGATCGCTCGGGTCAGGCTCCGCCGTGGGCCTTCCGGGAGGAACGAGGCTTTTAATGTTCAGGATGTAAAAGCTGTTCCTGATGGTGTTGTAGCCGTTGTCCGGGTTCAGGTAGGCACTGTAGTAGCAGACTCCACCCGTGTATTTAGCACTTACCGTACTACCGATACTGGTGCTAAACGCGATGGCATTGCTGTTATCGTCAAAATAATAGATGTTCCCGTCTTTGTCTTTTACTACCCAGAAGTCGGTAGACAGGTTGTTAGACGCGATGGTGGGATCTCCTTTGGCATCACAGAAGAACGTGGGAACAAATTGCACCTGGATAGAAGCGTAGGTGCTATTCTCCCTGTTGGGATTCTCCGACGTGTTCTCGGCAGCGTACTTCACCTTCCAGTCGGTGTAGGTTGTTCCCGTGTTGAGGGGCTCGTAAACCGGGATATTCTCGAAATCAGACTCCACGTAAGTGTCCCAGTTCGGGTCTTTTATCACACCCGATTCCTCCAGCTGAAGCGGGAACAGCTTCTTGTTCGACTGGCGGAT
>JAIRKS010000204.1 GCA_031259905.1 Odoribacteraceae bacterium | reverse complement strand
CGTGACGGTGACGTGGCTGTACGGGTTGGCGTCGGGCAGCGCGTGTTGCAGCAGTAACGCGGTGCCGGCGCCGCCGACAAGGATGGAGAGCATGATCTTCCAGCTCCCCACGCCCGTGACCAGCAGTAGCGCCGCGCCGAGCAGGATGCAGAACGTGGAGGTCTCGCCGATGGAGCCGGGGACGAATCCCCAGAACATCGTCTCCAGGTCGTGCGTGAAGGGCATTCCCTGGTAGGCTTCCGCGAGAGGCGTGGCGCTCGACACGCCGTCGGGCAGCCCGTCGACCCACACCTTGTCGCCACTCGCGCGCGACGGGTAGGAGAAGAAGAAGAAGGCACGCGCCAGCAGTGCCGGGTTCCAGATATTCATGCCCGTGCCGCCGAAGATCTCCTTGCCGATGATGACGGCGAAGGCCGTGGAGAGGGCGACCATCCATAGCGGGGCCGTGACCGGCATGACCATCGGGATGAGTAGCCCCGAGACGAGGAAGCCCTCGTTGATCTCGTGGCCGCGAAGCTGGGCGGCGGTGAACTCGATGCCGAGGCCAACGACGTACGAGACGACGAGCAGCGGGAATACCCGGAGGAAGCCGTGAAAGAAGAGCGACCAGAAGCCGGCATCGCCTCCCGTGGCGAGGGCGTGCTGGTAGCCGACGTTATACATGCCGAACAGTAACGCCGGCACGAGGGCGAGCACCACGACGCTCATCGTCCGCTTCAGGTCGATGGCGTCACGGATAGCGCAGCCGGAGCGCGTCACGCGGTCGGGCACGTAGAGGAACGTCTCCACGCCGGCGAAGAGGGAGTGCAACGCGTGGTATTTCCCTCCTTTCTCGAAGGCCGGCTTGTATTTATCCAGGAAAGAGCGCAAGAATTTCATGTGCTATGTTGTTTTTTGTCACGTCAGTTCTTTCATCATTAGCTCGATGCCCCCGGCCACGATCTCCTGTACCGGGATCTTCGAGGTGCACGCGAACTCGCATAACGCCAGGTCTTCCGGGGCGACCTCGAGGATGCCCAGTTGTTCCATCTTCTCGATGTCCCCGGCCAGGATCGCCTTGAGCAGGTAGACGGGGAGAATATCCATCGGGAGAACCTTCTCGTACTCCCCGTTCACGACGAAGGCCCGTCGCTCGCCGTGATAATTCGTGTCCAGGCGGTAGCGTCTCCCCGGGAAGAGGAAGGAGGGGAAGGTGCGCGACATGGAGAATTTCCCGAACCCGGGAGTGGCCCAGCCGAGGAACTCGTGGCGGTCGCCTTCGGGGATCACGGTGATCGCCTGGTGGTAGAACCCCAGGAAGGAATCCATCTCCACGCGGTCGCCGGTGAGGACGTTCCCTGAGATGACGCGCCGGTGTCCCCCGTCGCGTAACCGCCCCTCGACGAGGCTACCGATCCGCGCCCCGGCGATCGTCTCGATGTACGCGGGTTCCGTGACCTCCGGGCCGGCGAGGGCGATGGTCTTCCGCGCGTCGACCCGCCCGCCCAGGAGGAAGCGCCCCACGAGCGCCACGTCGGGGAGGTTCACCACCCACGCCACGTCTCCCTTGTCGATGGGGGAGAGGTGATGGATCTGCACGCCGGCGTTACCGGCGGGATGCGGCCCGGAGAAGTAGTTGACCCGCGCGTTGTCCGGGAGGTCACGCGGGGGCGACCAAGCGTCTCTCTCCCGCGCGTTGACGTGCAGCGCGCCGCCGGAGAGCTTGCCGAGCGCCTCGAGGCCTGCTGCCAGGGCCGACGCGTCGTCCTTCAGGAGCACGCGGTAGTCCGGGGCCAGCGGGCTGGAGTCGAAGGCGGTGACGAAGATGGCCTTCGGGCGGGCGGAAGGGTCGGCGATGATGTCGTGGGGACGCTGCTTGATCAACGGCCAAAGGCCGCTATCGAGGAGCAGCTCGATGATCTTTTCCCGGGGGAGGTCGCCGGAGGGGATATCGAAGGGCTTGCAGGTGATCTCCTCGTCGGCTTTCACGACGACGGCAAGGAGTTGCCGCTTCTCTCCCCGGCGGATGGCCTCGACGATGCCGCTGACGGGCGAGGTGAACTTCACTTCCGGCCGGTGTTTGTTCGAGAACAGCGGGTCTCCCGCGCGTACCGTGTCGCCAACCTTGACCTCGAGCCGCGGGACGAGCGACCGGAAGTCGGTAGGCTTGACTGCGTAGAGATCGCTCGACACGGTAAATACTTTCCCCGCGTCTGCCTCGCCTTCGAGTCTAATGTCAAGTCCCTTCTTGAGCTTTATTCTTCTGGACATGCTACGGTGTTTTATGATACGAATCGCTTGAAGCAAGCGAGGCGAAAGTACGACTTTTTTGTCATTCGCGAAACATGAACTTTACCGCCGGCATCTCCCGAACGGGAACAACATGAAAGGGACGCGAAAAAAAAATAGTCAAAAATGGAGGGGGATTGTTTCATGGTAAGGAAAAACGCGCTACATTCGCCCCGTACACTTAAAACCACGAAACATAATGTACCAAAAGAACACGATACATGAACGATAAATATCATAAAACAGCTAACATGGAGCAGGTTGACGCTTTAAGGATTTTTACGTGTGAAGGGCTTGCAGGTGTCAGGAATTATGACTACCTCACACACACACACACACACACACACACACACA
>JAIRKS010000164.1 GCA_031259905.1 Odoribacteraceae bacterium | reverse complement strand
TCACCCGTGCGCCGGTCGCCGGCGGGTATCGCTACCCCCGATGCCCCTCGACTTGCATGTGTTAAGCCTGTCGCTAGCGTTCATCCTGAGCCAGGATCAAACTCTTCTCGTTATAATTTCTATCCGTTCTTCCATCCCCCCAAAGGGAAAAAGAAAAACCTGTCTTGCCTGGCCAGCTTTCTCGATTCTTGACTCCCGAGCCACGTGACTAACGTCACGAAAAACGGGTATATCAAGCTCGCGCTGTACTTACTCGCTTCCCAGTATTGTTAAGAACTCTTCTCTACTAAATTTAATACCCCTCTACCCCTCCCTCGAAATGCTACCCGAAAAAAAACGCCCGGAAACGGGCACTTCTAACCGAAAAGCGTCTGCAAAGGTAATACAACACATACGTTACTTCCAAATCTTTTAATAGGTTTTTTCGTGATTTTATTGTACTCCACTAAAGACCAATGAGGTAATTTGCCTTGATCGGGATGTTATTTACTCCATTTCTCGCTTCCGGACAAGAAATGATCAATAAATTCTACCGTCTGGGCCACGCCTAACAACGACGAGTCGATAGAAAGATGGTAAGAAGAGGCGACTCCCCAACCTTTGTCAGTATAATAATTGTAATAATTCGAGCGTGTTTTATCCATCTTACGTACTAACTCAATGGTTTCCGCGCGGGAGAGAGATTGTCGTTCCATGATCGTTCGGATTCGCGTCTCGACAGGAGCATGAATAAAGATGTTAATGCACCGCTTTTTATCTCGCAGGATATAATCGGCACAACGTCCGACCAGCACGCACGATTCCCGATCGGCCAGCTTTCGTATCGCATCCGACTGAATCTGGAACAACTTCTCGTTAGATAGAAAATCATTGTTATAAAGCCCGCCGAAGGCACATCCCGATGCAAAAGCGTTCCATAAACTCCCCGTGTTCCTTTCGTCCGCTCTTTCGAAAAATTCCGGGCAAAGTCCACTTTCCCGCGACGCGAGCATGATCAATCGTCGGTCGTAACACTCGATACCCAACCGTTCCGCCAGTCGTCGGCCGATTTCTTTTCCACGACTACCGAACTGCCGTCCGATAGTGACAATAGCGTGTTCTTTCATATCTCTTGTTTTAATTTCTTCAGTTGATAAATTAACATGATCACCGCGACAATCGTGGCAACAAGATCGGCAACGGGGAGACTCATCCAAACCCCTTTCAACATGTATATCTTCGGGAGCACCAGTAGACAAGGCACCAGAAACAGCAATTGTCGCGTCAACGAAAGGAAAATAGCCTTGGAAGCCATCCCGATCGACTGGAAAAAGCTAGAAGTCACCATCTGGAAACCGACCACCGGGAAGAAAAAGAAGACAACATGCAATCCTTCCTCCGCCGCTTCTATCAACCTCTCGTCGGTAGAAAACATGTAAACGATCGCGCGCGGGAAAAGCTGGCACACGAGAAACCCCGTCGTGGTGATTCCTACCGCGCAACAGATCGTGTATTTCAGCACCCGTATAACGCGCGGGAACAAGCGAGCGCCGAAATTATACCCGGCGATAGGTTGCATCCCCTGGTTGAACCCCATGACGATCATCACGAAGAAAAACGCCACCCTGTTCACGATCCCGTACGCGCTAATGGCCATATCTCCCCCGTAATCCTTCAGGCTTCGCGTGATCAGGGCCACCACGAAACAAGCGCAGACATTCATCAAGAAGGGCGACATCCCGATGGCCAACATTCCCTTCACGATAACCCGTTTCAGCCCGAATATTCCCCGTTCGAAATGGAGGAAGTTCCTCTTGTCAAAAAAATGGTGCAACTGCCAGAGCAACGCCACCGTCTGGGCGAGGATCGTCGCGCACGCCGCGCCCCGGATTCCCCAGTCGAAGACGAATATAAAGAGTGCCGCGAAGAGACAATTCAAGCACACCGCCAGCAACGTGGCCATCATCGATTTCCTCGGGTATCCCGACGCGCGCAACACCTCGTTCAGCCCCATGTAAACGTGCGTGATCACGTTTCCAGCCAGGATGACTTCCATGAAAGCACGAGCGTACGGGAGCGTCTCGTCACCGGCGCCGAAGAAGACGAGCACGGGATCCAGGATCATCAACATCACCACGGTAAACAAGATGCCGATCGTCACGTTCATGAGCACCACGTTCCCCAGCACCTGCCTCGCGCTCTCCTTGTCTCGTTGTCCCAGCTTTATTGCCGTCAGCGTGGAAGCCCCCACCCCCACCAGCGCCCCGAAGGCCGCGGCCAGGTTCATCAACGGGAATGTCAGCGTCAACCCGGCAATCGCCAACGGCCCCAGCCGGTGACCGATAAAGATACTATCTATCATGTTATACAACGACGAGGCCGTCATCGCCACGATCGCCGGGAGCGCGTATTGCAGGAGCAGCTTGCTTATTTTCCGCGTCCCCAGCACGAGGGGGGTATCCTGTTCCATCATCTCATGCCTCCATTTCTTGCATGATCAGCTCCTTCAGCACCCGCGCGGCCATTTCCTCCGGCACGTTTGCCCACGCAACATCTTTCCCTTTATACAGCGTGACCTTCCCCCGCCCGGCCCCGACATACCCGTAGTCGGCGTCTCCCATCTCTCCCGGCCCGTTGACGATGCATCCCATGACGGCGATCTTCAGGCGGGGGAAACAAGAGAGTTCCCGCTTGACCTCCCGGACGGCATTCTGCAGGTGAAACAGCGTGCGCCCGCACCCCGGGCAGCTGATAAACTCCGTCTTGTAACGCCTCGTCCCGGCCACTTGCAGGATATCCCGGCTCAACTTCAACCCGGTGGAGGCGCTCGTCTCCTCCCGGCAAGAGATCCACAGCCCGTGGGACAGGCGGTCGAGGAACAGCCCCCCCACCCGCGAGGGGATCAAGACGTGCAGCGCCTCCCGGTCGCGTCCCCCCGTCACGGCGCGGGTGATGACCCTGTTCGTCACCCCCGCGCGTTCCATCTTCTCGATCATCTCCCGGTAGAGGCCGTAATCGAGCGACGGGGGATTCATCACCACCATCATCCCCGGTCGAGCGGCCAGCAATCCCGGCATCTCCCCGTCCAGCTCCAGCGGGTCGTTCACCTCCACGCATCCTTCCCGCGCGTCGTTCTCCCGCTTGAACCTCGCGACATCCATGCACGGGATCGCCCCGCGATGATACGCGCGCGCCGCCTCGAGGCGCTCGACGGGGACGATCACCGTCACCTCCCCCGGCACCCGCCCCAGCCACGGGCCGGGCGTCGCCGCGTGAATCATCTCCGGCGACCGTTCGCCCGTCTTCCACCGCCCGTCATCGCCCGGCCCGTCAAAATCCAGCGCGGCCATCTCTCGCTCGCCCTGGCAATCCGCCACGATAAACGGGCGGGAGCAACGTTCCGGAAGCGTCGGCGGGTTAACCCGGTAGCACGGGCGACACCAGGCGATCAACGCGCGCGCCACGGGGATCTCCCGTTCCGGGGCTTCCGTCAGGGAGACGCGGATCGTGTCGCCGATCCCCTCGTTCAACAACGTCCCGATTCCCACGGCCGAGCGCGCCCGCCCGTCCTCTCCCTCGCCCGCCTCGGTCACGCCCAGGTGCAGCGGGAAATCCATCCCCTCTTCCTCCATCCGCTTAACCAGCAGGCGCACGGCGTTCACCATCACCCGGCAGTCGCTCGACTTCAACGAGACCACCACGTTGAAAAAATTCGCCTCCCGGAACACCTGGAGGTACTCCATCGTCGCCTCGACCATTCCCGCCGGCGTGTTCCCGTGACGGCTCGTGACGCGCGGCGACAGGGAGCCGTGATTCGTGCCGACGCGCGCGGCAACGCGATATTTCTCGCAACACGCGATAAAGCGCCTCAACCTCTCCCGCGCGTGCTCCAGCCCGGCGGCGTACTCCTCGTCCGTGTACACTCCCGACGCGCTACCGCCCGGCTTTTCCGCGAAATTACCGGGATTCACGCGCACCTTCTCCACGTGCCGGGCGGCTTCCATCGCGGCCGCCGGGCTAAAATGGACGTCGGCCACGAGCGGCAGCCGGTATCCCCGCTCCTCCAGCAGCGCCTTGACGTGCCGTAAATTCTCCGCCTCCTTCACCCCCCGGACGGCAACGCGCGCGAGTTCCCCGCCGGCGTCCGCGACGCGCGCGGCTTGTCCCGCGCAAGCGACCGCGTCCGTGGCGCTCGTGTCGAGCATCGACTGCACGCGTACCGGGAAGTCCGATCCCACGAGCAATTCTCCTATTCTTACTTGTCTTGTTTGTCTACGCACTTTATTCTTCTTTTTTTTTCTTGCCACGCGAAAGTAAGAGATAATTCATCATTCCCGCGCGGTTTCGCCCGTGAATCGCGGGACGCGCGCGTGGCATCCACAAACGACGAGGCCGTCCCGGTGTCCGGCGCGGACCCTCGAGACAGCCTCCATGATGGCGTCGCGGGACGACGATTACATCTCCTGCTCGTGCAAGGTCGTGCAGGTACAGACCAGGTTTCTATCCCCGTACCCGTCATCGACACGTCCGACGTGCGGCCAGAACTTGTTCTCGGCCACCCACGGCAGCGGGTACGCGGCCTTCGAGCGCGGGTAGGGATGATTCCACTCGTCGGCGGTGAGCACCTCGTGGGTATGCGGTGCGTTCTTCAGCACGTTATCCACCCTGTCGGCGCTCCCGTCCCTGACCTCCATGATCTCCTCCCGTATCGTTGCCAGGGCCTCGATAAAGCGGTCGAGTTCCTCCTTCGGCTCGCTCTCCGTCGGCTCCACCATCAGCGTCCCGTGCACGGGGAACGAGAGCGTCGGGGCGTGAAAACCGAAATCCATCAAACGCTTGGCAATGTCCAGCTCCGTGATCCCGCACTCCTTGCTGAAAGAGCTGCAATCCCAGATCATCTCGTGACCGACGCGCCCGCGCTGTCCCGCGTAGAGGATCGAGAAGCCCAGCTTCTTGAACGACGAGGCGAGGTAGTTCGCGTTCAATATGGCGATCTCCGTCGCCCGTTTCAGCCCCTCGCCCCCCATCATCAGGAGATACCCGTACGTGACGGGCAACATCCCCACCGACCCGTACGGCGCCGAGGCCACGGCGTGAATACCCCGTTCGCCGCCGCATTTCACCACCGGGTGCGAGGGAAGGAACGGCGCCAGGTGAGCGGCGACGCAGATCGGGCCAACGCCGGGACCACCGCCGCCGTGGGGCATGGCGAACGTCTTGTGCAGGTTCAGGTGGCAGGCATCGGCACCGATAAACCCTGGGCTTGTCAGGCCGCATTGCCCGTTCATGTTAGCACCGTCCATGAAGACCTGCCCGCCGTTCTCGTGCACGATGTCGCACAACTCGCGGATCGCCTCCTCGAAGATCCCGTGCGTCGACGGGTAAGTGATCATCGCCCCGGCCAGCCGGTCGCGATTCCCGATCGCCTTCGCGCGGAAGTCCTCGACGTCGATATTCCCTCCCGCGTCGGTCGCGATCACGCGGATATCGAACCCGGCCATCGTGCTCGTCGCGGGATTCGTGCCGTGCGCCGAGGCCGGGATCAGGATCACGTCGCGGTGGCTCTCCCCGCGCGAACGGTGGTACTCGCGGATCACCATCAGCGCCGCGTACTCTCCCGCCGCGCCCGAGTTGGGCATGAAGCTGCACGCCGCCATCCCCGTTATCTCGCGCAACATCTCCCCCGTCTCCCGGATCATTTGCAGGTAACCGGCCGCCTGCTCCTCCGGCACGAAAGGATGGACGTCGCCCAGCTCCGGCCACGAGAGGGGCAGCATCTCCACCGCCGCGTTCAACTTCATCGTGCACGAGCCGAGGGGGATCATCGAGGTCGCCAGCGAGATGTCGCGGCGCTCGAGATTCTTCATGTAGCGCGTCATCGCGATCTCCGAGCGGTAGCGCTGGAAGACGGGCTGCGACATGAACGCGTCGCGACGGATCATGCCGGGATCGAGCGACGAGCGATCATCTTCCAGCTCCACCTTCCCCGCGACTTGCTTCCCGGCGGCGGCGGCGAAGATCTCGACGATCGTCTGCATCTCCCCGGCGGTAATCCTCTCGTCGGTCGAGAGGCCCACCTCGTTCCCGTCGTAATAGAGGTTCACCTCGCGGGCAAGTGCCGCCGCGCGCGCGTCGTCGATCGTGACGCCCGCCGGCAGGCCGAAGCGAAGCGTGTCGAAGAAGCGGGCGTGACGGGGAGTGTAACCGAGGCGCGCGATCTCTCCCGACAACGTGACGGCCGCCGCGTGGACGCGACGCGCGATCCGTTGTAGCCCCTCCCGCCCGTGATAGGCGGCGTAGAAGCCGGCCATCGTCGCGTTCAGCGCCTTCGCCGTGCAGATATTCGACGACGCCTTCTCGCGCTTGATATGTTGCTCGCGGCTTTGCAGGGCCAGCCGCAGGGCACGCTTCCCGCTCGCGTCGACGGTGACGCCGATGACGCGCCCGGGAATATTCCGCTTGTACTCCTCCCGCGTGGCGATATACCCGGCGTGCGGCCCCCCGTAATTCACCGGCAGGCCGAAACGTTGCGCGCTGCCGACCACCACGTCCGCGCCCCACTCGCCCGGCGGCGTCAGCAGCGCGAGGCTCAGCAGGTCGGCCGCGACGACGAGCAACGCGCCGTTCGCGTGTACCTTCCCGGCGAACGCGCGGTAATCGCGCACCTCCCCGTCGGACGCGGGATACTGCACGATCGCGCCGAATATCCCCGGCGTGAACTCGAACGAGGCGTAATCCCCGAACACCAGCTCGATGCCCCGCGGGGCCGCCCGCGTGACGAGCACGTCCCGCGTCTGCGGGAACAGGGCGTTATCCACGAAAAACTTGTTCGCGCCCTCCTTCTTTTTCTCTTTCCCCCGCAGGCCGTGCACCATCGTCATGGCCTCGGCGGCGGCGGTACCCTCGTCCAGCAGCGAGCAGTTGGACAACTCCATGCCGGTCAGCTCGACAATCACCGTCTGGAAGTTGAGCAACGCCTCCAACCGTCCCTGCGAGACCTCCGCCTGGTAGGGGGTGTAGGAGGTGTACCACGCCGGGTTCTCGAGCACGTTACGCGTCACCACGGCCGGCACGATCGCGTCGTAATACCCTTGACCGATGAACGTGCGGAATAGCTTGTTCCGCGAGGCCACGCGCCTCATCCGTTCCAGGAACTCTTGCTCGGTGACCGGCGCCGGCAAGTTCAGCGGCTTCTCCAGCCGGATGGAGCGGGGGATGGTCTGCGACACCAGCTCGTCGACGGACTTGACCCCGGTTACTTCCAACATTTCCTCGACATCACCCGGCCTCGGCCCGATATGTCTCCACAAAAAACTATCTGTTTCCATGTATTTATTAGTTTAAGAATGAATGTTCACGCTCTGAAAAGCGGCACGAATGTAAGGAAATATCCTCACCGGCACAAGAAAAAACAAGGAGCGGCAGCAAACCCGTCTTCATCTCACCAGGATCTTCAAGGGACAGCACCCGGCGTGAAAATTCCCCCGCGAGCGCCGAGAAAGGACGGGCTTACTTCTCGAGTTTACGGACACACTTCTCGAGTTTACGGGCACACTTCTCGAGTTTATGGACGTACTTCTCGAGTTTACGGGCATACTTCTCGAGTTTACGGACGTACTTCTCGAGTTTACGGGCACCCGCCTCGAGGATCTAGTCGCGCCCCGCGAACTCGCGATGGCGTTTCGCGATCTCGCGAAGGCTTGCCGCGATCACCGCGATGCCGTTTCGCGAACTCGCGAAGGCTTGCCGCGAACTCGCGATGCCGCTTCGCGAACTCGCGAAGGCTTGCCGCGAACTCGCGATGGCGCTTCGCGATCTCGCGAAGCGTCGCCGCGAACTCGCGATGCCGTTTCGCGATCTCGCGAAGCGTCGCCGCGAACTCGCGATGCCGCTTCGCGAT
>JAIRKS010000116.1 GCA_031259905.1 Odoribacteraceae bacterium | reverse complement strand
ACGAGGAGGAGGTTGCCGGCGGCGCGGGTGAAGTACTCGTGTTGTTCTCCCTCGAGGGCGTCGCGTAGTTCTCCCAGGCGCCGGAGGGCTTGCTGGAGGCCGGCGGCGGAGCGGGTGATGCCGGCGTCGCGGGTCATGATGGCGGCGACTTCTTCGCGGAGCGCGCGGTAGTGTTCGGCCCGCGAGGGGTCGCGGTGAAAGCGTGGCGTGACGCGCGGGAAGTTCTCGCGCGGGCGTTGGCCGGCGGAGTCGTCGACGGCGCGTTTGCCGAAGACGAGGCACTCGACGAGCGAGTTCGAGGCGAGACGGTTGGCGCCCATGATGCCGGTGGAGGCGACCTCGCCGCAGGCGTGGAGGCGGGGGATGTTGGTGCGCCCGCGGGTGTCGCAGGCGACGCCGCCGACGGTGTAGTGGGCGGCGGGGGCTACGGGGAGCCGGCGGCTCATGTCGAGGCCGAGGGCGGCGGCTTTCTCGTAGATGGTGGGGAAGCGTTGCCTGATCTTGAGCGGGTCCATGTGCTCGAGGGAGAGGTAGACGTGCTCGTCGCCGTGGAGGGTCATTTGCTCGAAGATGGCGCGCGTGACGACGTCCCTGGGGGCGAGTTCGGCCATCTCGTGTTTTCCCGCCATGAAGCGTTCTCCACGGAGGTCGACGAGGCGCGCTCCCTCGCCGCGGACGGCCTCGCTGACGAGGAAGGCCTCGCCGTCGCGGGTGTAGATGGCGGAGGGGTGGAACTGGATGAATTCCATGTCGGCGACGCGGCAGCCTGCGCGGTAGGCGATGGCGATGCCGTCGCCGGTGGTGGTGCCGGGGTTGGTGGTGCGCTTGTAGATGGCGGAGGCGCCTCCGGTGGCGAGGATGGTGTCGTGGCCGTTGAAGATGACTTCCTCGTCGAGGGCGAGGTCCCAGACGCGCGCGCCGGCGCATCCTTGCTTGTCGACGAGGAGGTCGATGACGGCGTGGTTGTCGAAGATGTCGATGGCGGGGTGGCGCTCGATTTTGTCGATGAGGAAGTCGGTGATCATTCTCCCGGTGGCGTCGCCGCCGGCGTGGAGGATGCGTTTCTGGTGGTGTCCTCCCTCGAGGCCGCGGGCGAGGGTACCGTTTTCGGTGTCGAAGCGCATTCCCTCGTCGATGAGTTCCTGGACGCGGGCGGGTCCCTCGTTGACGAGGAGGTAGGCTGGCGGGTAGTCGCAGAGTCCACGTCCCGCGGCGAGGGTGTCTTGCAAGTGGAAGGAGGGGGCGTCGTCTTCTCCGGTGACGGCGGCGATGCCTCCCTGGGCGAAGTAGGAGTTGCTTTCGCGGATACCGGATTTGGCGAGCAGGGCTACTTTCCCGCGCGAGGCGGCGCGGTAGGCGGCGTAGAGACCGGCGAGGCCGCTGCCGATGATGACGTGATCGTATGTTCCCGCGTGGTGTATCATGGTCGCGAATGTAAGCCTTTTCACGTTGAATCGGTCGGCGCCGCCGCTTTTTTACGCCCCGCGCGCCGGGGGGACGGGCCGCGCGGCGCGACCGCTTGAAAATAATCCGCGGTTTCGCTTGTGGATATGCCGGAAAGCGGTACATTTGTCGCCGCGAAAGCAAGGGATCCGTTAGCTCAGCTGGTAGAGCACAACACTTTTAATGTTGGGGCCCTGGGTTCAAGTCCCAGACGGATCACGAGTTTTGGAAAGTTGTAGGTATAAACACCTGGTCAAGCAAAAACCTCCCGGCACGCCGGGAGGTTTTCCTGTTTTAGCGCGCCCGCCGGCGGTTTAGTCGCGCCGGGCGAGGAAGATCATCACGTAGTACAGGAGCGTCGCCAGCGAGGAGAGGGCCGCGACGACGTACGTGTACGCCGCGAGTTTCAAGGCGCTTCTCGCCCTGGATTGTGACTCGACGGTCGTGACGCCGGACGATGACAGCCAGGCGAGTGCCCTCCGGCTGGCGTCGATCTCCACGGGCAGGGTGACGAGGCTGAAGAGGGTCGTCAGGGCGAAGAGGCAGATGCCGACGAGGAGTAACGCCGGGAAGCTTTCCACGAAGATGATCCCGCCGAGTAGTACCCACGGCATCCATTTCGAGGCGAAGGAGACGGACGGGACGAGCGACGAGCGTAACGATAACATGCTGTAAGCACGCGCGTGTTGCAGGGCGTGACCGCATTCGTGGGCCGCGACCGCCGCCGCTGCCACGTTGGCAGCGTGATACACCTCCCGGCTGAGGTTGATCGTTTTGTTTACCGGGTTGTAATGGTCCGTCAGCTGCCCGGCGACGCTGCCGATTTTCACGCCTTGCACGCCGTTATCCCTTAGCATTTTCTCGACGACGTCTCTCCCCGTCATCCCGTTAGCTGTCGGGATCTTCGAGTATTCCTCGAATCGCCGCTTGAGTCGCCAGCTGACGAGACTGCTGAGCAACGTGAATCCAATGAATATGGCCCAAATCCACGCGTTAGGGCCGAGAATGAAACCTGTTTCCATGACTTTATTTTTAAGTTGTTACACGATGCCCCTCCTTATCAAAAAGCACGCCAGGAGGGGAAATGCAAAAAGATGTCAGGAATTTTCCCCGCCCGTGATGGTTTTTCGCGAAATCCTCCCTACCTTGTGACGCCCGGTAAAAAGACCGGGCGACCTGTAATATTAACCTTAATATAAATTTCGTGTTACATGAAGACCTATAAACCAAGTGAGATTAAAAACATCGCCCTGGTAGGTAGTTCCGGTTCCGGGAAAACCACGCTGGCGGAATCCATGTTATTTGAAGGCGGGGTCATCCCGCGTCGGGGAAGCGTCGGGGCGAAAAACACCTCGTCGGACTATCGCCCCGTGGAACAGGAATACGGCTCGTCCGTCTTCCCGACGGTGCTCTACACCGAGTGGAAAGAGCACAAGTTGAACTTCATCGACACCCCCGGGGCGGACGACTTCTCCGGAGGGGTCATCTCGGCGCTCAACGTGGCCGACACCGGCATCATGGTCATCAACGCCGTCAGGGGCGTCGAGGTAGGCACAGAGATCATCGGCAGGCACGCCAGGAGGTTGAACAAACCCCTGATCTTCGTCATTAACCAGCTCGACCACGAGAAGGCCAACTTCGACCAGGCCGTGGAACAACTGAAGGCCACCTACGGGACGAAAGTCGTCCAGGTGCAATACCCCGTGAACCCCGGCAACGGGTTCAACCAGGTCGTGGACGTGCTCAAGATGGAAATGTACCGCTGGAAACCGGAAGGAGGAAAGCCGGACGTGCTGCCCGTCCCGGACGAAGAGCAAGAAAAAGCCGGCGCGCTGCGAGACCTCCTCGTCGAGGCCGCCGCGGAAAACGACGAAACGCTCATGGAACTCTTCTTCGACAAGGGCACCCTCTCCGAGGAAGAAATGCGCGCCGGGATCAAGGCCGGCCTCATCTCCCGCGGCATGTTCCCCGTCTTCTGCGTCTCGGCGGAAAAAGACATGTGCGTCCGCCGCTTCATGGAATTCGTCATCAACGTCACCCCCTCCCCCGACGAAATGCCCGCCAGCGTCACCGTCGACGGCACCCCCGTCCCCTACGACGAGAAAGGCCACACGTCCATCTACATCTTCAGCACCACCGTCGAGCAGCACGTCGGGGAAGTCATGTACTTCAAAGTCATATCCGGCGTCCTGCGCGAGGGCGACGACCTCTACAACGCCACGAACACCACCAAAGAACGCCTCTCCCAGCTCTTCGCCGCCGCGGGAAAGAACCGCGCCAAGGTCACGGAAATAATGGCCGGAGACATCGGCGCCACCGTGAAACTCAAAAACTCCGGCAACGGGGACACCCTCAACGAGAAAGACGTCGAGTACCAGTTCGCCCGCATCGTCTACCCGGAAGCTCGCTACCGCGCGGCCGTGAAAGCCGTCAACAGCAGCGAGGACGAGAAACTCTCCGAGGTACTGCAACGCTTCCACCAGGAAGACCCCAGCTTCAACGTCGAGTACTCCAAGGAACTCAAGCAAATCATCGTCTCGGGACAAGGCGAGTTCCACCTCAACACCATGAAATGGCGCGTCGAGCACAACGACAAGATCGAAATCGAGTACTACGCCCCACGCGTCCCCTACCGCGAAACCATCACCCGCCAAGCCCGCGCCGACTACAGGCACAAGAAACAATCCGGCGGCGCCGGCCAGTTCGGCGAGGTACACCTCGTCATCGAGCCGCACGTCGAGGGCGCGCCCGACCCCGTCACCTACAAGATCAACGGCGTGGACACCAAAATATCCGTCCGCGACAAAGAAGAACACGAACTCCCCTGGGGAGGAAAACTCGTCTTCTACAACGCCATCGTCGGCGGCGTCATCGACTCCCGCTTCATGCCCGCCATCCTCAAGGGAATCATGGAAAAAATGGAAGAAGGACCACTCACCGGATCCTACGCCCGCGACATCCGCGTCACCGTCTACGACGGCAAAATGCACCCCGTCGACTCCAACGAAATCTCCTTCCGCCTCGCCGGGAGAAACGCCTTCAGCACGGCATTCAAGCAAGCCGCCCCCAAAATCCTCGAACCCGTCTACGACGTCGAGGTACTCGTCCCCGACGACGTCATGGGAGACGTCATGGGAGACCTCCAAACCAGGCGCGCCATCATCACCGGCATGGAAGCCGACTCCGGCTTCCAGAAACTCATGGCAAAAGTACCCCTCAAGGAAATGCAACGATACTCCACCGCCCTCAGCTCCATCACCGGCGGACGTGCCACCTTCACCATGAAACTCGCCGGCTACGAGAAAGTGCCGGGAGAAATCCAGGAAGAACTCCTCAAGGCATACGAGGAAAAAGACACCGACGACTAAACAACAACAGGCGCGCCCCCCGCGGGCGCGCCTCTCCATTTAAACACCCCCCGCGTGCACATCTTCTACACCCCGCTCGCCAACGGCGCGCCCCGCGTCCTCCCGCCGGGAGAATCCCGGCACTGCGTCCGCGTACTGCGCCTCGTCCCCGGCGACGACATCACCCTCGTCGACGGGCGCGGCGGCCTCTACCACTGCCGCGTCACGCGCGCCGACCCCGACGCCTGCGAGGTCACCTGCATCGAGAAGATCGAGCAACACGGCAAACGCGACTTCTCCATACACCTCGCCATCGCCCCGACGAAAAACAACGAGCGACTCGAGTGGTGCCTCGAAAAATGCACCGAGATCGGCATCGACGAGATCACCCCCCTCCTCTGCGAACACTCCGAGAGAAAAACCGTCCACCGCGAACGCCTCGAGAAAATCATCATCGCCGCCATGAAACAATCCTGCAAGGCGTACCTCCCCACGTTGCACCCCCTGGCCGCCTACCGGGATTTCATCCGCGACACGCCCCCCGCGCCCGGGTACATCGCCCACTGCGCCCCCGGCGACCGTCGCCCGCTCCACCGCGCGTGCACCCCCGCCACGGCCGTCACCCTGCTCGTCGGTCCCGAAGGCGACTTCTCGCCCGCCGAGATCCGTCTCGCCATCGACCGCGGCTTCCTCCCCGTCTCCCTCGGCGACAGCCGCCTGCGAGCCGAGACCGCCGGCATCGTCGCCTGCCACACCGTGCACCTCGTCAACGCCATCGCGCGCCCCGACACCCCCTCCCGCTAACCTCACCGCCCCCGGTATTGATAAAACAAACCTGAACTCTTTCACGCCTCACCCCCTGCCGGGGTAAAACAACCCCCACCCGAACAAGACAACCGACGCCAGGCATCGGCCAACCCTCCCGGTTCAGTTATAGGGAGACCGTCGGGAGCTTCCCGACGGAGCCGGTACAGTTGTCGGGAGACCGTCGGGAGCTCCCGACGGAGCCAGTACAGTTGTTGGGAGACCGTCGGGAGCTTCCCGACGGGGCCGGTACAGTTGTCGGGAGAGCGTCGGGAGCTTCCCGACGGAGCCGGTACAGTTGTCGGGAGACCGTCGGGAGCTCCCGACGGAGCCAGTACAGTTGTCGGGAGACCGTCGGGAGTTCCCGACGGAGGCAGTTCAGTTGTGGGGAGACCGTCGGGTGTTCCCGGCGGAAGGTTTCTTAACATGGGTATACTTTCGGGAATTCCCGACGGAAGGTTTATTAACGTATGTATACTTTCGGGTGTTCCCGCCGGAGCCAGTTCAGTTGTGGGGAGACCGTCGGGTGTTCCCGACGGAAGGTTTCTTAACATAGGTATACTTTCGGGAATTCCCGACGGAAGGTTTCTTAACGTGGGTATACTTTCGGGAATTCCCGACGAAAGGGTTATTAACATGAGTATACTTTCGGGAATTCCCGACGAAAGGCCTCTTAACATATGTATACTTGCGGGAATTCCCGATGAAAGGTTTCTTAACGCGAGTATACTTTCGG
>JAIRKS010000123.1 GCA_031259905.1 Odoribacteraceae bacterium | reverse complement strand
CTTGTCAGAAATTTGAAATGCCCTTTCAGAAATTTGAAATGCCCTTTCAGAAATTTGAAATGCCCTTTCAGAAATTTGAAATGCCCTTTCAGAAATTTGAAATGCCTTGTCAGAAATTTAAAATGCCTTGTCAGAAATTTGAAATGCCCTTTCAGAAATTTGAAATGCCCTTTCAGAAATTTGAAATGCCCTTTCAGAAATTTAAAATGTCGCGAGGCGTGCCGGCCAATCACGGCGCGTTTGCCCTGACATTTCACGGCCGTATTTTCATTCTTTCAGGAAAAAAGTTACTTTCGCGAACAGTAATATTAAATGATAAAAAGATGAAACGGCTTTCAGTGAAAGAGTTGTTGCAAGCGACGAGGTGCGGCGAAACAGTAGAGGTGTCGGGCTGGGTAAGGACCCGGAGGGGAAGCAAGCAGGTCAACTTCATCGCGTTGAACGACGGGTCGACGATCCATAACATACAGGTCGTGGCGGAGACGGGGAGCTTCCCGGAGGAGCTACTGAAGCGAATCACCACGGGGGCCGCTCTCCACGTCAAGGGGGAGCTCGTCGAGAGCGCCGGCAGCGGGCAAGCCACCGAGATACAGGCCCGCGAGCTTACCGTGCTGGGCGACGCCGACCCGGAGAAGTACCCGATACAGCCGAAAAAGCATAGCCTGGAATTTCTCCGCGATAACGCTCACCTGCGCTTCCGCACGAACATCTTCGGCGCCGTGTTCCGCGTCCGCCACGCGATGGCGTTCGCCATTCACGACTATTTCAACGCGCACGGGTTCTATTACCTGCACTCGCCGCTCATCACCGCCTCCGACGCCGAGGGGGCCGGGGAGATGTTTCGCGTGACGACGCTCGACGCGTTGCACCCGCCGTTGACGAGTGACGGGAAGGTCGATTACAGGCAGGACTTCTTCGGGAAAGCCACGAACCTCACCGTGAGCGGGCAACTCGAGGGAGAGCTGGCGGCGATGGCGATGGGAAAGGTCTACACGTTCGGCCCCACTTTCCGCGCCGAGAACTCGAACACGACGCGGCACCTGGCGGAGTTCTGGATGGTCGAGCCGGAGGTGGCCTTCTACGATATTCACGATAACATGGACCTGGCGGAGGATTTCCTGAAGTACCTGATCCGTTACGCGCTCGACCATTGCATGGATGACCTGCTTTACCTCGAACGGCGACTGCAGGAGGAGGAGAAGGACAGGAAGGCCGGGGAACGTTCCATGAACTTGATCGAGAAGCTGCAATTCGTGCTGGAGAACTCCTTCGAGCGCCTCTCCTACACGGAAGCCTTCGACCTGCTCGCGCGTTGCAAGGCGAACAAGAGCGGCAAGTTCCAGTATCCCGTCGACCGCTGGGGCGTCGATCTCCAGAGCGAGCACGAGCGATACCTCGTGGAGAAGCACTTTAAAAAACCGGTGATCCTCACCGACTACCCGGCAGAAATCAAGGCTTTCTACATGAAACAAAACCCCGACGGGAAGACCGTCGCCGCTATGGACGTGCTCTTCCCGCAGACGGGGGAGATCATCGGCGGGTCGCAACGGGAAGAAGACCTCGACAAGCTGCTCCGCAGGATGAACGAGACGGGGTTGCCCGTGGACAGCATGTCGTGGTATCTCGACACGCGCCGCTTCGGGTCGGCCGTGCACAGCGGCTTCGGGTTAGGTTTCGAGCGACTGCTGCTCTTCGTCACCGGCATGAGCAATATACGCGACGTGATCCCGTTCCCCCGTACCCCCAAGAACGCCGAATTTTAAACCTCACCAACGTGCTCAAGCAATCCTTACAACAGAAACTGGGATTAAAAATCAACCCGCTACAAATCCAGTTCATCAAATTGCTGGAAATCCCGACCTACCAGCTCGAACAACGGATAAAGGAGGAGTTGGAGTCCAATCCCATGCTGGAAGAGGGGGAAGAAACGGGGGAGCTTGAACAGGCCAGGGAGGAACAGGACGCGAACGAGGAGACAATCGAGGCCACGGACGATGACGAGTTTTCGCTGGAAGACTATATCAGCGACGACGATGACGAGATACCGGGGTATCGCCTCTCCGCATCGAATGTCTCGAAGGACGAGGATTCCCGTGACTTCGTCCTGCCGGGGGGGACCTCTTTCCGGGAGAGCCTGCTGGTGCAACTGGGCATGCAGCATCTCGACGAGGACGATTACCAGATCGCCGAGTATATCATCGGGAATATCGACGACAACGGTTACCTGCGCCGGGACATCGACAGCATCGTCGATGACATCGCCTTTACCTCCGGGGAAATGCCCGACAAGAATAAAATCGCCGCCCTGCTGCGCGTCATCCAGCAATTCGATCCACCGGGCGTGGGGGCGCGAGACCTGAGGGAGTGCCTCTTGTTGCAATTAAGAAGAAAACTCGCCGCGGGACATTCCCCCGCGCTGGCTCACGCGTTGGCCATGCTGGAGGAGTGCTTCGAGGAGTTCACGAAGAAACGTTACGAGAGGTTATCCAGGAGACTCCACCTCTCCGACGAGGGATTAAAGGAAGCCATCGAGGAGATCAGGAAACTTAACCCGAAACCGGGAGAGGGTAACTCCGACTCGACGCGTGACGGGGCAGGAAAAATTATCCCCGATTTTAACCTGGATATCGTCGACGGGGAGTTGCAGCTGACCCTCAACGCCGGGGATATTCCTACCTTGAGGATCAATAAATCGTACCTCCAGCTGCTGGAGAAGTACAGGAACGGGTACCCGGAAAAACAACAAAAAGAGGCCGCCACGTTCGTCAAGTACAAGCTCTCCTCCGCCCGCTCGTTTATCGAGGCCGTGGAGCAACGAAACAATACCCTCATGATGACCATGACGGCCATCGTGCAGTTCCAGAAAGCTTTCTTCCTCACCGGGGAGGAGAACCGGCTGCGGCCGATGATTCTCCGTGATATAGCCGACCTCACGGGGCTGGACATCTCCACCGTGTCGCGCGTGTCTAATTCCAAGTACGTGCAGACGTGGTTCGGCATCTATTCCCTGAAACAATTTTTCTCCGGGGGGATGACTACCTCTTCGGGGGAGGAGGTCAGTACCGGGGAGATCAAGAACGCGCTGAGAGAGCTTGTCGATAACGAGAATAAACGAAAACCGCTCACCGACGACGAAATCGTCGAAATCCTTAACGCGCAAGGATACCCGATCGCGCGACGAACGATCGCCAAGTACCGCCAACTGCTCGATATTCCCGTTGCGCGCCTCCGTCGCGAAGTATGATCCCCGCCGGTTTCTCGCAGACGCCGCCGACCTGCCTCCCGGTGAAATATAAAATACATGCTGCTCCACTTTGCCGGTGACGGGTAGCGGTAGGAGTTCATCCGGCTCTTTGCTCGCGCTTGCCTGCCCCCCGATACCACCCAAGCGATACTTGTATACAACTCGACTGTCGGTCGCTATTCATGGGGATCTCCCGTTTATCTTTTCACCACTCGTGGGGATTTCCCGCGGCTACCGCGCCCTTTACCTTTGTTCGCGTTAAACATAAATCAACGTGAGAATGAAAAGAATTGGAATATTTTATGGCTCCACGACGGGTACTACCGAGGCCGTGGCAAGATCGATCGCCGACAAGTTGGGCGTGAACAGTGGCGACGTGCATAACGTGTCGGACACGCCGGTGGACGCTGTTGACGCGTACGAGGTGCTCTTCCTCGGATCGTCCACGTGGGGAGTCGGTGAGTTACAGGACGACTGGTACGATTTCCTCGATAGATTGAAGCGGAAAGACCTGTCGGGGAAAACCGTCGCGCTCTTCGGTTGTGGTGACGGTTCATCGTTTGGCTCTTCGTTCTGCGACGCGCTGGGAATCATCCACGAGGCGTTGCAGGGGAGCGGCTGCCGGTTTGCTGGAGCCGTGACGGATGACGGGTACGCGTACGACTCCTCGACGGCCGTTATCGGCGGGCAGTTCGTTGGCCTCCCGCTGGACGACATGAACGAGGAGCACCTGACCGGTCCGCGCGTGGACACGTGGCTGGAAGGGCTGAGAGAAGTACTGGAGTAAATTGCGCGCCGGCATCCCGCGTACGACGGGAAACGGCGACTCGGACAGGCGCCGGGTAAACGCGAGGGCATCGCCACGGGGGGCTTCCCCACCGGGCAGGATGCCGGTAGTGTTTCCCCGGCGCTTTCACGTGCGATAGCGTGCGCGATAAAAAAGTCCCGGCGGAGAGGACGGGGCATGAAAAATCCCGGGGAACTCGTCCCCGGGACAACAGTTATGTTTAAACGCGAGAAAAGACTCTTGTTAGATGACCACCACGAGGTACTTCGTCTGTTTCCAGAACTTTTCCGTGTCGGTGATCGTCAAGACCAATTGCTTGTCGTCGCCCGCCGTGATGGAATAGGAATTTGTCGGGTGCAAGGAGACCACCTTTGCCTTCTTGCTGTTCAGGGGGATTGTTTGCACTTTCCGCACGTCGATGCTCGTGAACGGGGTTTCCTGCGCCTGGGTGGAGACGGAGAGCGGGCTGAAGATGCCTTTTCTCACGACGACGTTCTTCTCCTTCAAGCTTTTCTTGCTTCCCAGGATGTAGTAGCCGGTGTGGAGGCTTTGATCCTGCGTGTAGATCATGGCTTTCTGCGAGGTAGACTCTTGTTTCAGGTCGGAAACATTCTTGTTGAGGTGCACGATCTCCTCGTTCTTCACTCCCAGCTCTCTTTCTTTCTCTGCCAGCTGGGCGGAGAGCTCATTGATGCGAGCCTCTTTCTGGGCGACTTCCGCCTTCAGGTTGGCGATCAACTTCCTCATCTCGGAGGACTGGCGTTTGCCGGAGGTTTCCAGCTTGGCGATTTGCTCCTTGTAAGAGGCAATAGCTGCAGAGACGGTCTGCAGGTCTGTTTTCAGCGCGGCGATCTTTCCTTGCGCGCTTCCCTTCTGATCGGGGGAAGACTCGAGCACCAGCAATTGCTCGGCCTCGCGTAGAGCTTGCATCCCGGCACTGATTTCGTTGATCCCGGCGAGCAGGGATTCGATCTCTCCCGTGTTCGTCTTATTAACAACTTGCACGGAATCCAGGCGGGCCTGTAATGCCTTGTACTTTGCCGACCGTTCAACGCAGCCGTTCATGACGAACAAGGCGAAAACACCAATGATTAAAGCAAATTTTCTCATATTACATTTGGTTAATGGGTTTACACGTTCTTCCTTCGCAAAGGGTGTGCCATCGTGCGGCACGGGGAGACAACGCGTTTGCCTTTAGTCTTTCTTGAAAAAGGGGCGACCGGGTAAAGTAGCGGCGGGAAGTAACGGTGCGTGGAGAAAATCCACGCTCGCGATGAATTTCTCCACGGGAACGCCGCTGGGGAGACTCTCCACCAGTCACTCGACGCGAGCGGCGCGCGGGTTAAGCCGGTCCATAATGTATCATGTGCTTATCGCGACCCGGTACATGTCGCGTCAATAGGTACTTTTCGACTCGTCGAGGATCGCCTTCACCGACCCCACGAGGATCTTCGCCTCCAGCATCACGGGCACGCGGGACTCGTCGTCGCTCATCCACACCTTCATTCCCTCGCCCCCCTTGAAGACCTCACCCTCGACCAGCAGCGGGGAGAAGACGTTACACGTTCGCTTCCCCTTTCCCGTCTTGACCTTCTCCTGGCCGAGATACCGGATATGCAGGTCGTAGATCTTGCTATCGACGAGCACGCGCACCGGGATCAGGTCATTCTTCCGGTAGAGGGAGAAGTCCACCTCCCGCATCTTCCACGCCACGGCCAGCATATCGTACGTGTCCGGCATCAGCGCGATCGTGTCCTTCCGCGTGTACCTTCCCAGGCGTTCCTGCCGGGACAGTATCTTGTTCCCGGGGTAGTCCCACGCGTAATCGAACGTCTTGTGGTAAGACCCCTCGTGCGCCTTCCGGGAGAACTCGCGCGGGAGGAACGTCGCGTTATCGTGATGAGACACGAGCGTGTCCCTCACCCGGAAGATCCAGTCCTTCGTCGACCGTCCCACCGCGAACAGCCGGCGCGCCCCCGGGTAACTACCGGAAGGCCCTGCCGTGATCTCGATGACCCCCGCCTCGATCCAGATGAAGGTCCAGTTATAATACGCCGCGTACACCAGCTTCTCCACCGGCTTCCGTCCGTCGGCGGCGCCCGTCGCCGGTAGCAGCGCCAGGCACCACGCGATACTTGCTAACACCACCCGTATCATTGATTCGTCCTGTTATTTTGATCCTTCTTCTTCTTCGCCGGATCCTCTCGCGCGACGTTCTTGCTCGCGTCCACATCCTGCTCGATATCGAAATTCGGCCTCACCTTAAACTCTTCCGGGAAATAGCGGATCTCCTCCGGCTGTCGTCGTTCCAGGAAATGGCCCGTGTCCCACTTCCCGTTCCCGTTCCCGTCGACCACCGCCCTCAGCGTGTACGTCCCCTCGTTCAGGTACTCGAACGCCACGCGTCCGTCCTTGTCCGCCCGTCGTTCCTCCACCACCTTCACCTCCTTATCCCCCTGGCACAGCTGGAAAATCATCGGCCCTGTCACCCCCGTCACGTTCAGCAACACCTTCCCGTACGCGTCCTCCTCCTTCGTCGAGAACTTCACCTCCACCCGTCGGTTATGCAGCCCGTGAATATCGTGAATCGTTGCCGAGTCAGCCGACAGTAGGTACTCCGTCCCCGGCTTCCAGGGATACTCCACCCGCGCGCGCCGGATCTTCAGGCTATCCCAGCTCAGGCGGAACTTCACCTCCCGCCACGTCGTGTCCACCTTCTCCTGCAGCGTCAGCGCCACCTCTCCCCCCACCGGCTTGTTGAAATCCAGCACCACCGGCCGGTGCAGATCCTGCGACGCGCCAGAGAGCGACTTCACCTCGAGGAACTTCATCGTCGGCACTTCCGTCTCCTCCTCGTCCTTCCTTGCTCGTCTTCCCGTCGTCTCCTTCTCCGCGAACGCGAACATCGTCGTATCCCTTCTCGTCACCACGTGCTGCAGCGAGTCCGTGTACAAATACTCCAGCACCGCGCCGAGCGAGTCCCGCTTGTACACCGTCGAATCCCGTATCCACAGCGACAGCGTGTCGTGCCCTGCCGAGCGTTCGACGAGATACCAGTCCTCGGTCTCCCCCTCCAGCAGCGACACCTTCAGGTTATTCTCCCGCGGGACGCTAAACGTGAACTCCAGCCGTTCCCGTTCCGGGCGCGCCTCTCCCGTCAGGTAGAGCTGCGTCCGTTTCTCCTCGAACATCACCACCTGCAGGTTCGACGGGCCGAACATGACGTACTCCCTCTCCACCACCGTGTCCCTCGACAGCACCTCCACCACCGCGCCCTTGCCCCGTTCCGGCCTCACGCGCACCTCCAGCGTGTCGGGTCGGATCGTGTCCATACGCGTCTCGTGCCACACCACCGGCGTCACGAGACTATCCAGGAACCCCACCCGTTCTTCCTCCGGCGTGAAGAGGTAATCGCGATTCGTGTCGTCGATAGCCACCACGCGATACGCCTGTTCCCGCGCGTTCGTCACCCGGAACATTCCCGCGCTATCCGTCCTTGCCACGTACGCGGGCAACTCCACCAGCGCCGCCGAGTCCGCCGTGTTAGCGTACAGCGCCACCGTCACCCCCAGCAGCGGCAGCCTCGTCCGCGCGTCGATCACCTGTCCGGCCAGCTCCATCGTGTCGATGACGCTTCCCGTCGAGAACACGTAGCGATAAAACCCCAGCGGGTTGCCCTCGTTATTATCCACGATCGCGTTCCCGAAGTCCAGCGAGTACGTCGTCTCCTCCCTCAGCGTGTCCTGGAACTCCACCAGGACATACTTCCCGCGTTGGTTCACCCGCGCCGCCTTCTTTGCCGGTGGCGACATGATAAACTTCGAGTTGATATCCCTCAGCTGCACGTACTCGTTGAAGTAGATGCTGACCCGCTTCTCGCGGAAACCTGTCGTGAACGACGACGGGCGCTCGCTGGTCACGAAGGGAGGCGCCTCGTCCTTCGGGCCGCCTTCGGGGAATCCCTTGTTGGCGCAACCGTCGGCAACGAGCGTC
>JAIRKS010000235.1 GCA_031259905.1 Odoribacteraceae bacterium | reverse complement strand
GCCGAGGCCGCCGCGACGTTGCTGGGTCTCGACAGTAACCCGGATCTTGCCACGTTCGTGACGGAGTATAACCTGATCGCCACCCGCTACAAGCATCTCCTCGCCCAGGAACAAGGCCGCCGCAAGGCCGCCGCCGGCAAGGACGACGACGCGGACGACACGCTCGTCGACGAGGGCACCCAGACCGGCGAGGACGAACCCGTCGAGGAGTAAACTATCCAGCAGCAACAGTAAAGAGAGACATTGTTCACACCGCGCGCGATCTTAGCGCGCGATTCACCGGGGAGCAGTACCGCGACGGGATCCTCCCCGGTTTTTTCATCCCCTCCCACCTGACCAGGCAAGGGGAAAATGTTTTCCCCCTGCACCCCCTCCAGCCCGTAGCACGGGCAGGCATTAAGCTGGCCGGGCGTGACGGGGGGAGGAGTTGCGGGGGTAGAAATTTTCTTTACCTTTGTGGCGGAATACGGTCTCATAGTTCAACGGATAGAACGGAAGTTTCCTAAACTTCAGATCCAAGTTCGATTCTTGGTGAGATCACGAGACCCGTCGCGCGTGCCGCGGCGGGTCTTCTACATACACGTCAAACCAACGACACGTGAACACGACAGAAGAACAACACTACCAGCAGACCGTCGGGGAGACCGTCGGGAAGCGCGCCCGCGCGCGGGTCATCGTCGAGCGGCGAGAGGGCGACAGCGTCTTCGTCCTCGACGAGGAGCAGCCGTCGGGCGAGGTGCTCGAGGTCGCGTGCAACGTCACGGGCGTCAACGCGGAGTTCCGGGCGACCGTCGAGAGCCTGTGGGAAGGCTGCCGGCTGAACCTGCTCGACGTCGCGGTGACGGGCGACGGTCGGCTCGTGCCGGGGCTCGTCATCCTGGAGCCGGACTTCCTGCTGGACATTAGCGCCCTCGCGGAGTGCGTGAAGGAGTACGGGACGCACCCGCTGTACTACCTCAAGGACGCGTTCCGGCACGGGGAGAACCGCGCGCCGCTCCTGCTGGGGAACGCCGTCAACCTCTTCTTCGACGAGATCTGCCGGGAACGGGACGTGCCGGTGGACGACGACGAGTGCATGGAGAGGATCTTCCGGGCGGCGCCGCTGGACTTCGCGACCTGCGAGGGGATCGACGGGGCGTTCTTCCAGGAGATGAAGACGCAGTTCCGCAACCTGCGCCGCGTCGCGGGGGGCGAGCTGCAGGCGCGCGGGATCTATCGCGAACGCGGGCTGATCGAACCCGCCTTCATCTGCGAGCGACTGGGGATACAGGGGCGCCTCGACTTCCTGCAGGCGGACCCGCCCGTCGTCATCGAGCTCAAGTCGGGGAACGCGCCGTACCCCGCGAGCAATCACGCGGCGGTCAAGCCGAACCACCGGGTGCAGGCGCTCCTCTACCAGATCGTCATGCAGGAGGCGCTGGGGCTTCCCTTCGACAAGCTCTCCACCTACATCCTTTATTCAAGGTACACCGCGCCGGGGAGCAACCTGCGCCCCGTGCCGCCCGTCATGGCGGAGATCCGGGAGATCCTCGACGTCAGGAACCGGATCGTCGCCGCGGAGCGGGAGATCGCGATGGACGGCACGGGCGCCGCGTCGCGGGTGTACCTCGACCGCGTGCGCCCCGCGGAGCTGATCACCGACTGGAGCAGCAGGCGATTCATCGAGCGGTACATCGTGCCGTCGATCGACGAGTTCCGCCGCCCGTTGACGGGGGCCAGCGCGCTGGAGAGGGAGTACTTCCACGCCTTCCACGCCTTCGTCGCGCGCGAACGCTTCCTCGCGCGGGTGGGCTGCCCCGGGGACGAGGCTTGCCGGGGCGTCGCCGCCGCGTGGAGGGATTCCCTCGACGAGAAGCAGGAACGGGGAGAGATCCTCGTCGACCTGGAGATCGCGCGTGACGACTCCACGCGTGCCGCCGCGCCGTCGCTCACCCTGCGCGTGCCGCCGCGCGACGAGGAGCGTTGTCCCCCCAACTTCAGGGAGGGCGACGTCGTGATGTTCTACGAGAGAAACGCCGCGACGGACAACGTCACCACGCGGCAAGTCTTCCGCGGCTCCATCGAGCGCCTCTCCCCCGGCGAGATCGTCATCCGCCCGCGTGCCGCTCAACGCGCGCCGTCGCCGTTCCGCCGGCAGTCCCGTTACGCCGTGGAGCACGACGCCTTCGACTCGTCCGGCTCCGCGTGCCGGGGGCTGTACCTCTTCTTGCAGGCGAACAAGGAACGGCGCGACTTGCTGCTCGACCAGCGCGCGCCGTCCGTGGACACTTCCCGCGTCCTGACGCGGCACCACGGCAACGCGGGAATCGATGACCTCGTCCTCAAGGCCAAGCAAGCCGCGGATTACTTCATCCTCGTCGGGCCGCCGGGGACGGGGAAGACATCCATCGCGCTGAAGGCAATGGTCGAGGAGTTCCGCGCGGACAACCTCGACGTCCTCCTGCTGTCGTACACGAACCGCGCCGTCGACGAGATCTGCGAGACGCTCGAGCAGCTCGACGGCCGCCCGCCGTACGTCCGCGTCGGGCCGGAACTGCCGTGCGCCGCCGCGTACAGGCATCGCCTCCTCGAGAAGATCATCGCGCCGTGCAAGAAGAGGAAAGAGATCCGTGACGCGATCGACGCGCATCACCTCTTCGTCGCCACGACGACCGCGATAGCGGGGAAGACGACGCTCTTCCTCCTCAAGCATTTTCACGTGGCGATCATCGACGAGGCGTCGCAGATCCTCGAGCCGCAAGTGATCGGCATCCTCTCGGCCAAAGATCACCAGGGGAACAACGCCATCGACAAGTTTATCCTCGTCGGCGACCACAAGCAGCTGCCGGCGATCGTCATGCAGTCGCGCCAGGAGTCGGCCGCTCCCGGCGAGCTGCCCGCGCGCGCCGGGGTCATCGACCGTCGCGACTCGCTCTTCGAGCGCCTGCATCGCCTCTACAAGCACGACCCGCGCGTCGTCGCCTCCCTCGACAAGCAGGGAAGGATGCACCCGGAGATCAGCCGCTTCCCGGCGAGGGAGTTCTACGGCGACCGCCTGACGATCGTCCCCGTACCGCACCAGCAGGAAGGCCCCCCCGTGGACTTCCCCCGCCGCGACGACGGCAACCCGCTCGAGCGTCTCGTCGCCACCCGCCGCCTCCTCTTCTTCCCGTCACGCGCGGACACCGGCAAGCAGAACCGCGACGAGGCCGCCATCGTCGCCGCCGTCGTCGCCGCGTACCGCGCGCTGTGCGGGAAGAATCACCTGCGCGTCGTCCCGCACGCCGGCGGCGAGGGAGAAACGAGCATCGGCGTCATCACCCCGTACAGGAACCAGATCGCCCTGATCCGGCAGGAGATAAACAAGACGGGCGACGCGGACGACGTCACGATCGATACCGTCGAACGCTTCCAGGGAAGCCAGCGCGACATGATCATCTATTCCTGCTGCGTCAACGACCCGCGCCAGCTGGAGCTCCTCTCGAATACCGTCGAGGAGGAGGGGATCGTCATCGACCGCAAGCTGAACGTCGCCATCACGCGGGCCAGGAAGCAGCTGTTCATCACCGGCAACCCCGGCATCCTCTCCCGGTCGCCCGTCCACGCCCGGCTCATCGCCTTCATCCGGGAACAAGGCGGGTTCATCGAGCCGTTCTTCCTGCAGTGATCCGGGAAGGTTGACCCCACCCCGCGTGCACGCGCGGGATAAAATGCCCCGCGTCTCGTGGCAAAAACAAGCCGCGCGCGTGCGAGAAGGTTTTGCCACCGGGAAAAATCGTCTCGCACCCCTACGAGAAGGTTTTGCCACCCGATTCCACCCTCCCGTCCCCGCGCGAGACGAGTGAATATTCTTCATTTCGTCGCCGGTTCTTAACGCGAACGAAACATTCCTGTTGTTCATTCGCGGCGTAAACCGTAACACGCCATGACAGGAATAACACACATCATCAAGCACGAGGGCGACACCGGCACGTTCATCTGGAAACACCCGGTGGAGGACTTCAACGCGTGGTCGCAACTGATCGTGCACGAGACGCAGGAGGCAATCTTCTTCCTGAACGGGCAGGCGCTCGACCTGTTCGGGCCGGGACGACACGCGCTCGACGCGCAAAATATCCCGCTCCTCGGCAAGCTGCTGAACAGGCCCACGGGCGACGTCACGCCGTTCCACTGCGAGGTATACTTCATCAACAAGACCGAGCAACTGGCCGTCAAATGGGGCACGGACAGCAAGGTGCAGTACATGGAACCCGCCTACCGCTTCCCCCTGCAAATCGGCGCGTCGGGCGAGATGAGCCTGCGCGTCGACGACGCGCGCAAACTGCTGCTCAAGATCGTCGGGACGGGAACGTCGTTCGACCGGGAGACCCTCGTCCAAACGTTCAGGGCGTTCCTGCAGGCACGCGTCAAACCGCGCCTGGCGCGAGTCATGCAAGAGGGGAAGATCAGCATCTTCGAAACAGACATGCACATCGGGGAGCTGTCCGAAATGCTCCACGCGCGGCTGCGCGACGACTTCGCCGACTACGGGATCGCCCTCGAACGATTCTTCGTCACCGCCATCGCGAAGCCCGACGGCGATAGAGCCTACGAGAAGTTCAAGGAGATACACCTGCGACAGTATGCCGACGTTGCCGAAGCGCGAATACGACAGCAAGTAGGCGTCATCGAACAACAAACCGAGGCGCGGAAGATGGTCATCGAGGCCGAAGCCCTCGCCGAGAAACGCGCGCGCGAAGGCTTCACCTACCAGCAAGAACGCGGCTTCGACGTCGCGGAGAAGGTCGCGCAAAACGAAGCCGTCGGGAACTACTCCAACCTGGGAATAGGGCTTGGCATGATGGGGGGACTCGCCGGCGGCATGGGCGCGACCGTCGCCGGAATCACCGCGGGAGCGTTCCGTCCAGCGGACACGCCGACGGGACAGCCCGCGACACCGCCGCCCCCCGCGACGGGAGACACCGGCGACGCGGCCGCCTTCAAGCTGAAGATAGAGAAACTGAAAATCATGAAAGAGGCGGGAGTGCTCTCGGACGAGGAGTTTGAACAGGAGAAGAAAAACATCCTCGGCACGCTGTAATCCAAACAACCGATCGCCATGACAACAACGAAACCATCATCGAGAAACAAGACGCTCGCCGCGATAGCCCTCGCCATCATCCTCGCCGCGTACAACCTCCTCGCGTTCTCCATACCGTTCACGAGAGGACCTGGCTACTGGTCGGGATACCTCTTCTCGACCCTGGCCATACTGCTGGCGGCCGCGGCGAGCTTCCGCGCCCTCGGTCGCGCGGGCGTGCAAAACAAGTTCCGCGGGCTACCCGTCCTGTACATCGCCTGGACGTACCTTGGACTTCAGCTCGTCGCCGGGTTCACGTGCATGTCCCTGGACGCGCCCCCCTGGTTAACCCTCTCGTCCGGCGTCTTCCTGCTGGGCGCGTGCCTCGTGGGATGGATCGCCGTCGAGATCGGCATCACGGAAATCAAACGCGTCGACGAGGCCACGCGGGAAAAAGTCTCCTACATCAAGTCCCTGCAAGCCGAGGTGGACACCATGACGGGACGCGTCACCGATCACGCCCTGAAAAAGTCCCTGCAACAACTCTCGGACGACATCCGGTACAGCGACCCCGTGAGCAACCCGCTCCTGTCGTCACTCGAAAGCCATATCGAACGCGAAATCGCCACGCTCCGCCGCGAACTCGACGCCGGGAACACGACCGCCGCGCGAGGCGTTCGCGATAACCTGCAACAACTCCTCGCGGAACGCAACCGGAAATGCCGCCTGCTCAAGTAACGCGTATGGTATTTAAATGCAAGATATGCAGCGGTAACCTGGACGTCTCCCCCGGCATGACCGTCGGGGAATGTCCCTACTGCGGCATGACCGTCACGCTGCCGAGACTGAACGGCGAGAAACGCGCCAACCTCTACGAACGGGCCAACGCCTGTCGACGAGCGAACGACTACGACCGGGCGGCGGGTATCTACGAGAGCCTCCTGGGCGAAGACCTCACCGACGCGGAAGCCTACTGGTCGATCGTCCTGTGCAAATACGGGATCGAGTACGTCGAAGACCCCAGGACCCGCGAACGGATCCCTACCTGCAACCGCGCCCGCGTCGTCCCCGTCGTCGAGGACGAGGACTACCGCCAGGCCATCGCCCACGCGTCGGGCGAGGCCAGGGCGCTCTACGAGGAAGAGGCGGCGACGATAGACGCCATACGGGAAAGAATCCTCGACGTCTCGAACCGCGAAGCCCCCTTCGACGTCTTCATCTGTTACAAGGAGACCGACGACAAGGGACGACGCACGCCCGACAGCGTCATCGCCCAGGAACTCCACGACGAACTCGCGGGGGAAGGTTACAAGGTCTTCTTCGCGCGCGTCACGCTCGAAAACAAACTCGGCGAGGCGTACGAACCGTGCATCTTCGCCGCCCTCAACTCGGCGAGGGTCATGGTCGTCATCGGCACGCGCGCGGAATACTTCGACGCGGTATGGGTCAGGAACGAGTGGAGCCGCTACCTGTCGCTCATCAGGGAGGGAGCGAAAAAGACGCTGATCCCCGCGTACGGGAACATGACGCCCGGTGAACTGCCCGAAGCGTTCGCCCGCCTGCAAGCGCAGAACATCGACAACCTGGGATTCATGCAAGACCTCGTCAGGGGGATAAAGAAGATCATCCCGCGCGGGACGGGAATGACGCTCACGTTCCCGACCATCTGGGTGAAGGGCGACGTCGGCCGGAGAACCGCGTTGAATATCGACGAGACCTCCAACACCGTCACGGGGATCACCGGCACGCCGGGCAACTGTATCATCATCCCCCTGGAAGTCGAGGCCATCGCCCCCGCGGCGTTCATGAATACCGGCGGGATCACCGTCGCGAGCATTGATTCGGGAAGGTTGACCTCCATCCCCGAACGCGCCTTCGCCGGGTGCAAGGAGATGGAGGCGGTCATGCTCCCCGACCAGGTCACGTCTATCGCCGACAACGCCTTCGAGGGCTGCACCGCCCTCGCGTCCGTCACGCTGCCCGACGCCCTCGAGTCGACGGGCGAGCGGGCGTTTGCCGGCTGCACCGCCCTGAACGATGTCGC
>JAIRKS010000122.1 GCA_031259905.1 Odoribacteraceae bacterium | reverse complement strand
CCTGGAGATGGCCCGGCAGGAGGCGCGACGATGCCTCGATTGTGCCCGCCCGACGTGCATGGACGGTTGTCCCGTCGGGGTTGACATTCCCGGGTTCGTGAAAGAGATCGAGCGGGGGGAGCTTTCGCGCGCGGCGGCGGTGTTGCGGAACGCGAGCGCGTTACCGGCGGTATGCGGCCGGGTGTGTCCCCAGGAGAAGCAATGCGAGGCGCGGTGCTTTCACGCGGAAAAGTTGAAGCGAGAGCCGGTGGCCATCGGCTACCTGGAACGTTTCGCCGCGGATAGCGAGCTATCGTCCGGCCTCTCCCTCGCGGGAGAGCGTCCCTCCCCCACCGGCATCAAGGTGGCCGTCATCGGCTCCGGCCCGTCGGGGCTATCGTGCGCCGGCGACCTGCTGAAGGAGGGGCACGAGGTGACGGTGTTCGAGGCATTGCACGAGATCGGCGGCGTGTTGAAGTACGGCATCCCCGGCTTTCGCCTCCCCAACCGGGTCGTGGACGCGGAGATCGATCGCCTGGAGAGGTCGGGCGCGCGCTTCGTGACCAACTACATTGTCGGGATGACCGGCACGATCGAGTCGTTGCGCGCGGAGGGATACCGTTGCTTTTACATCTCGTCGGGCGCCGGCCTTCCCCGTTTCATGAACATCCCCGGTGAGAACTACAACGGCGTCCTCTCGTCCAACGAATACCTCACGCGGGTCAACCTGATGGACGCGTGGGACGAGCGGGCCGACACGCCGGTATACCACGGACGGAGCGTCGTCGTCGTCGGTGGCGGTAACACGGCGATGGACTCCGCGCGCACGGCCCGTCGCCTCGGGGCGGAACGCGTGATGATCGTCTATCGCCGGGGCGAGGAGGAGATGCCGGCACGCGTCGAGGAGATCAAGCACGCGCGGGAGGAAGGCTGCGAGTTCATCACGCTGGCCAATCCCGTGGCTTACGTCGCGGACGAGCGGCAGCGCGTGAAGCAGGTCATCGTGCAACGCATGACGCCGGGAGACCCGGACGCGAGCGGTCGGCGCGCCCCCGTGCCGGTGGAGGGATCGGAATACACGATCGACGCCGACCTGGTCATCGTGGCCGTGGGCGTCTCGCCCAACCCGATCATCCCCCGGTCGGTGGCGGGATTAGAGATGACGCGGCACGGCACGATCGTCGTCGACCCGGAGAGCATGCAAACGAGCATCCCCGGCATCTACGCCGGCGGTGACATCGTGCGCGGCGGCGCCACCGTCATCCTCGCTATGGGCGACGGTCGACGCGCGGCCCGCCACATGTCCGGCTACTTGTCCGGGCAATAACGCGCGCGGGGAGATCTCCCCGCGTTTTTTTTTCGAGACCGGGTAGGGGTTTTCCCCCTCGCGAATCTCTTAAGGGTGAATCAAGCGAAGTATATGGTAAGAACACTACTCACGGGAACAATCATCATGCTGTTCGCAGCCACGGCAGGCGGGCAGGAACGCCGGTACGACCTTGCCTTCCCCGGCGTACCGGTGGAGCAAGCCATCGCGGGCATCGAGCGGGAGAGCGGGATGCACTTCTCGTACCCCTCCTCGTTGCTGTCCCACTTCCCGGTGGTGACGGGCGATTTCCGGCAGGCGACGCTCCGCCAGGTACTGGACGGGATATTCGCGTCGCGCGGGATTCGCTACAAGATCCAGGGAGAATACATCATCCTCGGCCGCGGCAAGCGTCGCCGGACGATCGTCGTCAGCGGCACGGTGCGTGACGCGGAATCGCGGGAGACGCTCATCGGCGCCACGGTGCACGACCCGCTATCGCGCACCGGGACGACAACCAACGAGCACGGCTTCTACAGCCTCTCGCTGGAGGAGGGCACGGCGCGTCTCGTCATCTCGTTCGTCGGCTACACCCCCTTCGAGACGACGCTCGCGTTGACGCGCGACACGGTTATCCACGCGGAACTCCTCCCTTCCATCGCGCTAAAGGGAGTCACGGTCACCAGCGAGGCCCTTCCCGCGTGGATACAGAGCGTGCAGCCGGGACAAGTACAGTTCCCCGTGAAGATCGTGAACGGTCTCCCGGCACTGCTGGGAGAGAGCGACGTGTTGAAGACCCTGCAACTGCTCCCCGGGGTGAAGACGGGCAACGAGGGGCTTGCCGGGTTGTACGTCCGCGGGGGGAACGCCGACGAAAACCTCTACCTCATGGACGGCATCCCGATCTACAATCCCAGCCACTTGATGGGGTTCTTCTCCACGTTCAACTCGAACGTCGTTAAACGCGTCGACTTCTACAAGGGCAGCTTTCCCGCCCGCTACGGCGGACGGCTCTCTTCCGTCGTCGACACGCGTCTGAAGGAGGGGAACATGCAGGAGGTGCACGGCAATCTATCGGTGGGGCTGCTCGCCTCGAAGTTCGACCTGGAAGGGCCACTCGAACGGGACAAGACCTCCTTCCAGCTTTCCGTCCGGCGCACTTACATGGATCTTTTCCTCCCCTCGCTCCTGCGGAAACTCACGACGGAAGAAAACGGGACGGGACGCGTGAATTACAGCACGGGAAGGTATCACTTCACCGATATGAACGCCAAGGTCACGCGCGTCTTCTCCGAACGGGAACAACTCTCGCTGGGCGTTTACTGGGGCGAGGATTACATGAACTATTCCAACCGGACGCGCGTCGAGAATACCCTCGACGGGTCGACAACCCTCTCGACCGATGAACGGAACTGGGAATGGAGGTGGGGAAACCTCATCGCGCTGCTGGAACACGGGGTGCGCGTCAACGAGCGCCTGTACGGTCGCTACCTTCTTTCCTACAACCGCTACGTCTCGACGATCAACGTCAAGATCGACTCCACCCTCTCCTCCGGCGTCACGCGGGAACTGCAACAACGTCTCTCCAATCGCTCCCGCGTCCGCTACCACTCCGGCATCGAGGACGTCATCGCGAAGGTGCACTTCGACTACAACGCCTCTCGTCACGTCGCCCGTTTCGGGGCGGAGGCCATATACCACACCTTCACGCCGGAGGTCAGCAACTTCACGCACCTCGCCGCGGGAGAGATTGACACCCTCCAGCGGGAGGTCGAGATGAAGAATCGCGTCCGGGGCGTCGAGGCCTCCCTCTTTATAGAGGAAGAGATCACGCCGGTCGATCGCCTGCGCGTTGACCCGGGCGCCCGGCTGACCCTCTTCCGGTCCGGCGGCGCGACGTACCTCTCGGCGGAGCCTCGCCTGTCGGTTCATTACGCCGCGACCGATCGTCTTTCGTTGAAAGCCTCCTACGCCGCGATGAGCCAGTACATCCACCTGCTCGCCTTCGGCGGCGTCAGCTTGCCGAGCGACCTCTGGGTGCCGGTGACGGAACGCGTGCGCCCCATGCGATCCCGGCAACTCGCGGGAGGGATCTACTACCGTTTCCGTCCCGACTGGGAGCTCTCCGCCGAGGGATACTACAAGACGATGAAAAACCAGATCGAGTGCGTCGACGGCGCCACGATCCTCCCCGCCTACCGGGACTGGGAGGAGAACGTCGCCATCGGCAGGGGCGACGCGCGCGGGGTAGAGCTGCAGGTGCAGCGACAGAAAGGGGCCACCACCGGCTGGATCAACTACACCCTCGCGTGGGCCAACCGCTGGTTTCCCGGAAAGGAGATCAACCAGGGGAAGCGTTTCCCGGCGCGCAACGACAGTCGCCACGGCATCAACGCCGTCGTCATGCACCGCTTCAGCGATGCCCTCGACGCCAGCGTCGCGTGGGTGTACAACTCGGGAGCGCGAGCCACCATCGCCCTCGAAACGTACAACGCGCCGCTTATCGACGATTTGAGCGACGGCGACGGCGGCGTGCCGACAATCCCACACGTCGAATACCGCAACAATTACAAGCTCCCCCCTTATCACCGGCTCGACGTCGGGCTGAACTATCACCGCCACCGCCGCCACCATACCTCCACCTGGAGTTTCAGCGTCTACAACCTCTACTCGCGCATGAACCCCTTCTTCGTCTACATGAGCGGCGAGGAGGTTGACGGCGTGAAGAAGAACGTGCTCCGGGAGGCTTCCCTCTTTCCCGCCATCCCCTCCATATCTTACGCGATCACCTTTTAACGAGACCACATGAATTGCAAGGCATACACGATAACGTCTCTCGCCGCGGGCATCGCCGCCTGCCTCGTCGCCTGCGAGAAGGTCAACGAGTACACCGGGCCGCTGCCCGACCTGAAGCTCGTCCTGTACTCTTTCATCCAGCCCGACTCGCTGGTGCGCGTCGAGGTGAAGAAGACGCGCTACTTCTCCAGCGAGACCATCGAGCAACCGGAGAACGTCACCGGCGAGGTGTACATCAACGGGCAGGTCGCCGGGATACTCGTGAAGGAAGAGGCGTCACCCTGGCGTCCCGTCCCGCGATACGTCGCCGACGCGCGTCCTCGTCCCGGCGACCGCGTGCGGGTCGTGGCGCGGGCCGACGGCCTGCAAGAGGCGTGGGGGGAGGTGACGTTGCCGTCCGGGAACACGCCCGTCCGCGTGGATTCCCTCCTCGTCCGGAACAAGGAGAAGGTCGAGCAGGCCCGCTACACGATACACGTCGACGACAAGGAACGCGAGCGCCACTACTATCGCCTCGTCATCGAGACCGAGACGTACGAACTCGTCAACGGCGAGCGATACAACAGCGCGTCCTCCTACTCCTTTAACCCGGAGAACGATCCCCTGCTCGTCGGCGGGAACAACACCTGGCTCAACGAGGACGTCGTCCCCAACCGCTACCGCGTCTTCACCAACGAGAGCTTCGAGGGAGAGGGGTACACCCTGCGCGTGAGCGTCGCCGCGCGCAACACGTACCGCGTCGAGTACGACCGTTACGGGGAGAAGATCGTCCAGCGGCAAGTCATGAACCATCGCGTCAGCCTCGTCCGCCTCGACGAGGACACCTACCTCCACCTGAAATCGCTCATGCTCCTCGAAATGGGGCAGGACGTTATGGAACCCGTCCAGGTACACTCGAACGTCCAGGGAGGCGTCGGGATCATCGGGCACGCCTGCTACTCGACGCGCTCCTTCGAGATGCCGGAGATAGAATGGGCCGAAATGCCTTACGGTTATTAACAGCTAAAACAACAGGAAATGAAACAGGAATTCTTCACCCTCGCGATCGCGGCACTACTCGCCGCCTGTTCCGCCGCCGAAACCGATGGCTCGTGGGCCAGCGACCCCTCACCCGCCGGGACGCCCTCGCCGGCCAACGACGACCGCTACGAAGGGTACGCCGAGAACCCCTTCCTCGACGTCGCCGACTATCCCCTTTCCACCTTCTCCGTCGATGCCGACGGCGCTTCCTACGCCAACGCCCGACGCTTCATCGACGAGGGGCAGACCGTCCCCGTCGATGCCGTGCGCGTCGAGGAGTTCATCAACTACTTCACGTACGATTACCCCGACCCCGCGCCGGACGAGAAGATCAGCCTCGACACCGAACTCTTCCCCTGCCCCTGGGCCGACGGCCACCACCTGCTGCGCGTCGGCATCAAGGGAGAAGAGATCGCCGACGCCGCGCTTCCCCCCGCCAACCTCGTCTTCCTCATCGACGTCTCCGGGTCGATGGAGCCGGCCGACCGGCTGCCGCTCCTGAAAGAGGGATTCGCCATGATGGTCGACGGGCTGAGGGACATCGACCGCGTCGCCATCGTCACCTACGGCGGGCGTGCCGGCGTCTCCCTCCCCTCCACCGCCTGCACCGCCGCCGGGAAAGCGACCATCAAGGCCGCCATCGCGAGCCTCGGCACGAAAGGCGCCACCGCCGGCGCCGCCGGCATCGCCAAAGCCTACCAGATCGCCATCGACCACTTCGAGAGCCGCGGCAACAACCGCGTCATCCTCGGCACCGACGGCGATTTCAACGTCGGCGTCTCCTCGAAAGAGGAGCTGGTCGCGATCATCAAGGAAAAACGGAAAAGCGGCGTCTACCTCACCGTCATCGGCGTCGGCCGGGGCAATCTCAACGACGCCATGATGGAGCAGCTCGCCAACAACGGGAACGGGAATTACGAGTACGTGAACGACGCCTCGCGCCTGCGAAAGATATTCATCGACGAGCGCGCCCGCTTCTACACCGTCGCCCGCGACTGCAAGGTACAGCTCGACTTTAATCCCTTACGCGTGGAGGCTTACCGGCTCATCGGCTACGAGAACCGCGTCCTCGACCAGGATCAGTTCGACGACGACCGCGAGGATGCCGGCGAGATCGGCGTCGGGCAGACCGTCACGGCCCTCTACGAGCTGCGCCTCCGCGACGCTCCCGGCGAACGGTTGGCCGCGCTTGCCGTCCGCTACAAAAAGGATATCCAGGCGCTGAGCCGCCTCCTCACGCTCGACATCCCCGGGGAGCCGTCGCCGGCGGCCGGACCCGCCGAGGACGCCCGGACCCGGGATTTCACCTTAAACGCCG
>JAIRKS010000102.1 GCA_031259905.1 Odoribacteraceae bacterium | reverse complement strand
CGCTTTTGTCTCGTAGGGGTACGAGACGCCGGCGGACTACTCCGCTTTTGTCTCGTAGGGGTACGATACGCCGGCGGACTACTCCGCTTTTGTCTCGTAGGGGTACGAGACGCCGGCGGACTACTCCGCCGACGTCTCGTAGGGGTACGAGACGCCGGCGGACGGCTCCGCCACCTTCTCGTAGTGGTACGAGACATCGGCGGACTGCTCCGCTACCGTCTCGTAGGGGTACGAGACACTTTCGGACGGCTTCGCCACCGTCTCGCGCCCCCGCGAGACGGTAGAAGCAGGTGACAAAACCGTCCCGCGCGAGCGCGACACGCCCGCGGACGGCTTCGCCACCGTCCCGAGCGAGCGCGACACATTTTCACCCGGTGGAAAAACCGTCCCGCGCACGCGACAACCCGTCGCGGCGCGCTACGACCTCAAGCGAACGCGCGACGTCGCGTGATTTCACGAGAAAAAGTTGTATATTGCTGGAATCATCTTAAAAAAAGTGTGTGACATGAAAAGAATGTATGTTTTCCCGACCCTCGCGCTCCTTCTCGCGTGTGCCTGCCGCCAGGTAAACACCTTGAGCGACGAGGCTTCCGTCGAGCGGTTTATCATCACCTCGCTGCAACCCGACAGGGGACGGGCCGTGCAGGTCATCGTCTCCCCGGGAAAGATCCGCGTGGCGGTCTACCCGGACGACGGCATCTTCCCCCTCTCGTTCAGCGCGCGGCTGGAGAGCTACCGCGCCGTTGATCTCCTCCACTTCCCCGACACGTTCCGCTTCGACACGAGCGACGACCGCGTCACCTTCTACCTGATCGCCCCCAGCGGCATGCCGCGCCCCCACGAGGTGTCGCTCGAAGCCATGCCGACGGGCGCCGACATCCTCGGCTTCGAGGTCGAGGGGGCGACGGCGGCCATCGACCCGTGGCGCGCGACGGTACGCCTGGCGGTTGACCGGCCCGTCTTCCCGTGCACGATAGCGCCACGCGTGTCGCTGCCCGACGGAGCCTCGCTCCGGGATACCGCGGCGATGATCTTCACGCGCGTCGACGACGTCAAGAGTCTCGTCGTCACGTCAGCCGACGGCAGGGTCACGCGCGAGTGGACGTGCACCATCACGGGGCCCGTGCAGCTGGCTAACGCGGGCTTCGAGTCGTGGATCGGCACCGGCGCGACGATCAACATCGACCCCACGCCGGCCAACGTCTGGGGAACGGCGAACAACGCCTTCATACAGGGGACGCGCCCCACGGAACACGACGGCGGAAACGCGGCCGAGATGACTACCGCCATACAAAAAGTGCCCCTCTTCGGGCACCTGCTCGTCGCCGCGGGGACGCTCTACACGGGGCATTTCGTGATGAACCTCGACTTCGAGAACCCGCGCACGATGACGCGGTTCGGCGTCCCGCACGACCGCCGCGTCACCGCCATCTCCTTCGACGCGCGGTACGTCGCCGGCCCGCGGCTGCAACGATCCGTGAAGAACCACGACAGCAACACGTACGAGGTCATCGACGTCGAGGGCGTCGATAGCGGCGAGGCCTGGGCGGAAATGGTTTACTGGGAGGGACAAGGCGACTTGCGGTATCACGGCGAGCCTGTCCCCGGCCTGACGGTCGTCGGCAGCGGACGCGCGCTCTTCGACGGCGCCGACCGGACGCTCGCCACCTGGAAAACCGTCGTGATGCCCGTCACGTATACCGACGACACCCGCGCGCCCACGCACCTCGTCATAGTGTTCACCTCCAGCAGCGAGGGAGATACCTTCAAGGGGGCTGCCGGAAGCAAGCTCGCCGTGGATAACCTGGTATTACTCTATTAAAACCGAAAGAGACATGAAGAAATTAGCATCCGCCGCGCTCGCGCTCCTCGCGAGCCTGTCGCTCGCCGCCAGCGACACGAATCGCCTCGTGTTCCGCGTGCAACTGGGAACGGATACCGGCGCCGCCACGCCCTTCCCGTTCAAACATCTGCCGACGTTTAACGCTTACCCGCATCTCAACCTCTCGCTGGGGGGGATGGCAGGGACGACGATCAATCGCTCGTGGGGAGCGTTCGCCGGGCTGGTCTACAAGACAGTCAGCATGGACGCGGACGCGCGCGTCAAGAACCAGAAGTTCCAGGACGGCACGCACGTGCAGTATTTCACCGGGAGCGCGCACGCGCGGCAGCGCTTTATCCTCCTCGAATTACCCCTCTACGCCGTCTACCGCTTCGCCAACGAGCACGATTACCTCCTCTGCGGCATCTACCACGCCTGGACAATGCACGGGCTTTTCCGCGTCGAACCGCGCGAGGGCTTCGTCGGAGACCTCCCGGATACCTTCGCCGCCGTCGTCAACGGTGACATGCAGGAGATGCGCTTCGACGAAGCCCTCGACACCCGCGACGTCGGCCTGACCGTCGGGTACGAACGCCGACTTCTCCCGCGCGTACACCTCGGCCTCCGCCTCTCGTGGGGGTTCAAGGATATATTCAAGAAGGATAATAGCTATTTCGACTACAGCATGATTCACCTCCGCGGTAGCGTCGTCCTCGCGTACGACCTCGCCCGCTGCCTCCCGCGCGCCGGGAAACGCTAACCGCGCGTGCCCGGGGCGACGTCCGACCACTTGTAGAGCACGTCGCCCCGCCGCACTTTCACCCCAGAAGGCATGGAGAAAACCGCCCCCTTCCCCACGCGCTCCACCGGCAACACGTCCAGGCGCAGCTCCCGGACAACCTCCTCCTCCGCGCCCGTCGTCGGGCCGACGAACAACACCCGGTCGCCCACGCGCAACTCCCCCGACTCCAGCCGGCACTCCGCCACCCCCGGACGCGCGTAATAGTTCGTCACGCGCCCCACCCGCTCTTTCCGCCGCGTCGCCGCCGAACCGTGCACCGCGCTCCACTCGCCCAGCCGCCGACCCAGGTAGTAACCGTCCCAGAAGCCGCGGTGGAACACGGTCGATAATCGACGGCGCCACTCCTCGACGCGCGCCGCCGTGTATTCCCCCGACACGAGCGCCCGCAGCGCCTCGTCGTAGCACGTGCACGTGACGCGCGTGTACTCCGCCGGACGCGCGCGCCCCTCGATCTTGAAGACGCGGACGCCCGCCGACACCATCTTGTCGAGAAAGCCAATCGTGCAAAGATCCTTCGGCGACATGATGTATTGCCCGTCTATCTCCAGCTCGATATCGCTCTCCACGTCCCGCGCCGCGTACGCCCGGCGACACGGCTGCAAGCACTCCCCGCGATTCGCCGCCGCGTTCATCTCGTGGAGGCTCAAGTAGCACTTCCCCGAGACGGCCATGCAGAGCGCGCCGTGAGCGAACATCTCGACGCGTACCGGCAAGCCTCCCGGCCCGCGTATCCCCTCCTCGACGACGCGACGGTGGATCGCCGATACCTGCTCCAGGTCTAACTCGCGCGCCAGCACCACCACGTCGACGTACCGCGACAGGAAGCGCAACGCCTCCGTGTTCGTGACGTTGCACTGCGTGCTGGCGTGTACCTCGACGCCCAGCGCGCGGGCCTCGAGAATAACCGCCATATCCGAGGCGATGATCGCCGTCACGCCCGCCTCGCGTGCTCGCCCGATGATGTCGCGCGCCTTCTCCACCTCGTGCTCGTGCACGACGGTGTTCAACGTCAGGTAGCTCTTCACGCCGCGCTCCCGGCAAGCCCGCGCGATCCACGACATGTCGTCCGCCGTGAAGTTACCCGCCGCGCGTGCCCGCATGTTCAACTCTTCCACGCCGAAATAGATCGCGTCCGCCCCCGACTGGAAGGCAGCCGACAGCGATTCCCGCGAGCCTACCGGCGCCATGATCTCGAAGTCTTCTCTTTTCATGTCTTGTCTCTTTACGCGGCAAAAGTAACGATTTCCCGCGCGCCGCGCGTGCCTCGCGCGCCACGCGCACCGGAATCTGCCGGGGGGGAAATGAAACGAGATGGAATTTATCCGGGGGGAGAATGAAACGAGATGGAATTTGTCCGGGGAGGGAATGAAACGAGATGGAATTTGTCCGGGGGAAATGACGCGGTACCGGTAAAGCGCGCCCGCGAATCTTGTTACTCGTGCAAGCGACGCAGGTGATCCGTTGCCGCGAGGATCTTCAGCCGGAGGTTCTCCGGGTAGTTCGGGTTTTTATCCAGGAAATTCCGCGTGACCGTGTAGGCGTACTTGCTCGTGTGACCGGAAAGACCGGCATCCAGCCAGTTCACCGGGAAGAAGATGTCGCCGGTCTCCTGTATCTCTTGCAATTTCGAGAGGATCGCCGGGATATATTCCTCCGCCTCGCTTTTCCTCCGCGGGTGATTTAACCAGCGCAGCGCGTCGGCAGCCCACACCTCGTTCGCGCGATTCTCGACGAGCATGAGCGCGTTGAACACGCTATCGCGCGCCTGCTTGTCACCCGATATAGCAGGATAGACGTAAAGGAAACGATCGAGCAGATCCTTGCTCTTGACCGTCCGGGTGATGTAACGCTTCATCTGCTCGTGGAGGGAGGGATCGCGCAACGCGAGGTTACACGCGATCGCCACGCGGTCCTCGTCTTGCAGCACGAGATCTTCCCTGCGATACTGCCCGCGGAGCACCTTCAGGAAATAGTTCCCCACGTCCCGCGAGGAATAAATCGCCAGGAGCGCGCGGAAGAAAGGCTTCTTGTGAATCTCCTTCCTGTTCTTGAACAGCATGGTCATGAAGAAGCGATCCAACTCGTCGCGAAGCAACTGCCTTGCCCCCTCGTCGATGTAGGTGTTGTGCGCCGTTACCATGAACGACAGCGTTTTCTGGATCACGAAGTTGTTGCTCTCCGTGGAGAGGTATTTCATGCAAAGGCGGATGAATGACTCTCCCTTTAACTTGTTATACAGTACTCCCTCGTACAGCTCCTGCCATGCCACGGCGCGGTGCAGGGGGTTCTGCAGGCGGCCGATGTTGTCATTCAGGAAGTGGATAGTGTTCTCGTTAGGCAGGAAGACCCCGTACCCCGTCGCGTGGCAGTTGGGCAAGACGAGGCTTTGATCGCGAAAGCGAGTGAGCGTGTCGACAAGGTCTATCGACAGGAAGTTAGGTATCCCTAGGCGCATCGCGTAGACGCGCTGTGGCCACACCCGTCCCTTGCCCCACTCGTCTCGCATGATGACCCCCTCGTCGAGAAACTCGATAACGGGAGCGCCTTTTTCCATCACCCAGATCGTGTTCCACGCCTGCAGGTCTCTCCCCGACGAGTTTTGCAGGAGGTGTACCAGGTCATTCCAGTCGGCGTTGGAGTAACTCCATCGCCTCAGGTAGAGGCACAGTCCCCGTTGAAGCTCGTAGGGGGAGATCTCCTGCTCCAACATGCGCATGACGATCGGCGCCTTGTGGTAGATGATATCCCCGTAAAGGGTCCCGGCATCCTTCAAGTTATCCAGCGGCCGGGCGATGGGGTGAGTCCCCCGCGTACGGTCCGTGCGGAGGGCAGGCTCGTGGTGATTCATGAAGAAATTCATCTGGTGATCCGCGCGCGGGTAGAGGTCTGTCAGGATCTTGTCGGCCATGAAGCCGGCGAACACCTCTTTGAGCCACACGTCATCGAACCATTTCATCGTGACGAAATCCCCGAACCACATGTGGGCGGTCTCGTGAGCGATCAGCTCGCTTCTTCTCATTCGCGCCACCTCGTCGGCGTCGGGGGAGAGGAAGAGCCTGGAGGCATTGAAATAGGTTGCCCCGGGATGTTCCATCCCGCCAAACTGGAAATCCGGGATCGCCACCACGTTGTACGTCCGGAACGGGTACGCTATGCCCGTGTAACGTTCCATCCAGAAGAGGGAATAGCGCACCTCGTTGGCGATAACGGGGATGCTGGCGTTCACGGTAGCGGTATCGCGTTCCCGGTAGTATATGCCGACCCATCGTCCGCCGATGTATTGATCTGCCCGTTCGAATTTCCCGGTGGTGAAGGCGAAGAGGTAGGTGCTTAGCGGTTTTGTCTCCTCGAACTCGTAGAGCGTGTAGTCGTGGAAGGATTCTTCCCGTATGATTTCCCCGTTGGCGACCGCCTTCCAGGTGGAGGGCACCTTGAGTATTAACTTGAAGCGGCCCTTGATGTCCGGCTGATCGAAACAGGGCATCAGGGAGCGGCATCGATCCGGCACGAGTAGCGTGTAGAGGTATTCCTCGCGGCGGTTCAGGGCGTTTTCACCCGCGATGAATTTTATGTCCAGGACGTTTCTCCCTTGTTTCAGGTACTTCGGGTGGATCACGATATGCTCGTTCTTGAACGTGTAGGGCACGCGCTTGCCCTCGGAGGTAAGGGTGAGGAGTTGTTCTTTTCTCGCCTTGAAGTCGATCACGAGCGAGGAGTTCCCGGTGTACTCGAACGTGATTCTCGATTCGGCCGTGACGGCTTCTTCTCTCGTTTCCGGGATGGAGAAATAAAGGTCGTAGCGCACCCCGCCGACGGTAGTCTTGCGTTCGCGCGCCAGCTCTCTTGAGACTCCTCTTTCTATCTCCTTGTTTTGTTCCCCGCAGGACGCGAGAAGGATGCACGATAGAATCAAGAACGAGAAACGTGTCACTTATGAATTGTTTTTTGCTTTGGTGTTCTCTTGCACGATGCGGCATTCCCCGTTGAAAGTGGCGCCTGCCTCGATGGCGATCTGGGATGTCGTGATGTTTCCCGTGAACGCGGATTTTTCCCGCAACAGTACCAGTCCCGACGAGATGATGTTGCCTTGCATCAAGCCGATCAAGTCCACGCCCGGCGATTCAATGTTTCCCTCGACTTTCGCCGTCGGCCCGACTACCACGCGCCCGGAGGTTTTAATGTTTCCCTTGATTACCCCGTCGACCCGGATGTCGTTGGTCGCGGAAATATCTCCCTCGATGTGTGTTCCCTCGCTCAGTAAATTCAGCGCGACTTGTTGTATCTCTTTTCCCATAGGTGTATAAGTATTTTAAGTTAAACTTCAATCACGTACCAATCGCAGTGTCGAGACATTCATTCGTTCCCCGCGAATCCTGAGTTTAGAGGTCTCGATTTCTCCCTTGACCGAGCCTTGCTCGCGTAGCACCAGCAAGGTTGTCTTCACCTTTCCCTCGATCGTTCCGCCCAGGTGCAGGATGTCGCACGAGATGTTTCCCGACACCCACGCGCCCTCGTGTACCTCCACGTGTCCTGCACATTGAATGTTCCCGGTTACCCTTCCCATCAGGAGCAGGTCGCCATTCGTCACGATCAACTCGCCCGTGATCTCTGTATCGCTGAGTATCATGGTTTGACACGGACGGGTATTCTCTTTACACGGCTCTCTGCTCATAACGGTGAAATGACTCCCAAATATACAACAACTAAATTGAATAGTATAAAAAAACGAGGGAACGGTTGTTTTTTTACATTCCCGTGTTATATCCCCACTTCAGGTAGATCGCGCCCCACGTGAAGCCGGCCCCGAAAGCCGCTAGGATAAGGTTATCTCCTTTTTTCAATTGTTCTTCCCACTCGTACAGGCAGAGCGGGATCGTGGCGGAGGTCGTGTTCCCGTATCGCTGAATGTTCACCATCACCTTGGAGGCGGGTAACCCCATCCGTTCGCCGGTTGCCGAGATAATCCTCATGTTCGCCTGGTGCGGGACAAGCCACGCCACGTCGTCGGCAGAGAGGTTGTTCCGCTTCATGATCTCCACCGAGACGTCCGCCATGTTGGAGACCGCGTGCTTGAAGACGACTTTCCCCTCCTGGTAGATAAAGTGCTCGCGTGCCGCCACCGTCTCGAAGGTCGGCGGGTTCAGCGATCCCCCGGCCTTCATGAGCAGGTGTCTCCACCCGGAGCCGTCGGAGCGCGTGATGTAGTCGATCACGCCGGTCTCCTCGCGAGAAGGTTCCAGTAGCACTGCCGCCGCCGCGTCACCGAATAGCGGGCAGGTTGTCCGGTCGGTATAGTCGGTGATTGCCGACATCTTCTCGGCCCCCACGAGCACTACTTTCTTGTAATGCCCGTTTTCCACGAATTGCGCGGCCGTGACCAGCCCGTACACGAAGCCGGAGCACCCGGCGTTTAAGTCGAAACTAAACGCGTTCTTTATTCCTGCCATGTCCGAGATGATGTTCCCGTTGGCGGGAAAGTGCATGTCGGGGGTCACCGTGCAACAAATCAAGAGATCTACTTCTTCCGGCCGGGTGCCGGTTTTGCGGAAAAGATCTTCCACCGCTTTTGCCCCGAGGTAAGCGCTTCCCTTTCCCGGTTCGCGCAATATGCGGCGTTCCCGGATACCGACGCGGGTCATGATCCACTCGTCGGTAGTATCTACCATGCGACTCAACTCCTCGTTCGTGAGGATGTATTCGGGATAGTACGCGCCCACTCCCGTGATGACAGCTTTCGGTTTTTCCATGTTATCTCGTATTTTAATCACGCTCATCTATATTCCTTACACACCAATAGCCCCCCGCGTTACCAGGAGGCTACAAGTCATTTTCTAACGTGTTACTGCCCGAATGTTTTCAGGCGCTAACTGTTTTTTCAATAGCCAATTTCCCCCTGTAATACCCGCACTCCGGACACACGGTGTGATAAACCACGGCGGAGCCACAATTGGAGCATTTCGCTATCGCGGGGACAGTTGCCTTGTGATGTGTTCTTCTCTTGTTTCTTCTTTGCTTTGAAACGCGATGTTTAGGATGTGCCATCTCTCTTTGATTTATTAGTTATTTAATCCATTTCTTTAACTCTGCCCAGCGAGGATCGCTCGCCGGCGTCACGTCTACCATGAATCCCTCCAGCACGCGCTCCATCTCCGGGGAACATTCCCCGTCGGCGTGCACTACCCGCGCCGGGTAATTCAGCATGAATATCTCGTACAGCAGTGGTCCCACGTCGATGTAATCTTCCCCAGGGAGCAACACGATGAAGTCGTCACCGTTCCCCTCCTCTCGTCCTCCTTGCTTCAGCAGGAGCTTCATCTCCCCGCGGAGCAGCAGTTCCATCGCGTCGAGGCAACGGTCACACGTTGCTTTCACGCTTCCCTCTACCCGCGCGTTTGCCTCGATGAAGGAGTCGTGTTTCACGATCTCCACGTCGGCAACCATCTCGCCCTCCGTGCCCCTCGTCGCCTCGAAACAGTCGAAGAATTCACGATCCATCGCGAACCGAAACCGGTGCGTTCCCTCGTTCAATCCCCCGTGGGCTATCCTGTATTCCTTTAACTTGTTCACTGTTTTTGGAGTAAGACGGCGCGAAAGTACGTATAATTATCGGATATGGAAAACGTTTTTTCCCGACGGCGCGCGGATTCCATCGCGATCGTCACGTCCTACATGTTTATAGAGATGTTCTCGAGCGCCTTGAGGAACGTCTCGTCGTCTTGCAGGAAGACGGGGTAGAAGCCGTCATCGTCCATGACGTGTCGGGCGATGTAGGCCTTGACGCGGGTGTCGATCAGCGCGCGGGAGGCGCGGATACCGGTCTCGTCGCGTTTCAGGCCGCGTGTTTCCGCGTAGGCCGCGAGATCGTTGACGAGATCGTGCGGTTTCAGGTAGTCGAGGATCTCGCTGACATTCTTCGTGCCGGCGAGCCGCGCGCGGTGGTGGTCCATGAAGTCGATCGTGAAATCGTAGAGGATACTCGTCCGGATGAGGTCCGCGAAGTAGCGGGAGTTTCCCGTCGTGTCCACGGGGACGAAGATGTCCGGCATGATGCCTCCGCCGCCGTAGACGGGACGCCCGCCGAGGGTGAAGAACTTCAGGTTTTCGTCGAAGGTGATGCTGTCTTTTTCCGACAGTTCCCCGTGCAAGGCTCGCGCGTAGATGTCGCTGTAGTACTTTTCCTTTCCTCCCTCGTAGGACTTCTGTATGGAGCGTCCCGAGGGGATGTAGTAGCGGGCGACGGTGAGGCGCAGCGCTGACCCGTCGGGGAGCAGCCGTTGTTCCTGCACCAGTCCCTTGCCGAAGGAGCGTCTGCCGACGATCACTCCCCGGTCGTTATCCTGGATGGCCCCGGCGAAGATCTCGCTGGCCGAGGCGCTCAGCTCGTCGATCAGGACGACGAGTTGCACGTCCTTGTACTTTCCGCGTCCCGTGGAGTGGTATTCCTTGCGCGGGGAGGCGTTACCGAGGGTGTAGAGCATGAGCCGGTCGGCCTCGAGGAACTCGTTCACCATGTTGAGCGCGATGTTGAGCACGCCTCCCTCGTTTCCCCTGAGGTCGATGACGAGTTTCCGCGCGCCCTTGGCGGTCAGCTCGTCGATTACGCGGGTCATTTCGGCGAGCGTGTTCATGTCGAAGATCGTGATTTTGATGTACCCCGTCGTGTCGTTGGGCATGAAGGCGACCTCGACGCTTTTCAGCGGGATGCTTCCCCGCGTGATTTGCTTGACGATCGGTTTGTTTTCTCCCGCTCTCTGTATGGTGAGGCGGACTTTCGTGGCGATTTCTCCTCGCATCATTTTCATGATCTGGTCGCTGTTCATTTTTTTGCCGGCCACGATGGAGTCGTCGACTTGCACGATCCGGTCGCCGTCGCGGATGTCGACGGACTCCGAGGGGCCTCCCGGCACGACCTTGACGACGACGACCGTGTCCCTGTACTTGTAGAATTGCACGCCGATTCCCCCGAAGTTTCCCACGATGCTCTCGTTTGTCCGCTGCAGGTCTTTTGCCGGGATGTAGACCGTGTGCGGGTCCAGTTCCTTCAGCAGGGCGGGGATCGCTACTTCCTCCTCGATCCGCGCGACGTCGATGCTATCGACGTACGAGTGCGCGATCATGCCGATCATCCAGTCCAGCTTGCTCCCGTTGACGGGCAGGAAGGCGCGGTTTGTCGCTTGTTGTCGTTGTTTCACGCCGGGGGCGATCATTATCCCGAAGACGACCGCCAGCGCCAGCGTGACGGGTGTCAACACGGTTTTCAGGGTTCTTTTTTCCATGCTATTCTATTTCGTTTATATCTATCAGTAATACTTCTATTCCTGCTTCTCGCAGTAGCGCGACGCCGTCGGCGTCGCGGTAGTCTTCCGAGTAAACCACGCGGCGGATGCCGGCCTGGATGATGAGCTTGGCGCACTCGATGCAGGGGGATGACGTCACGTAGAGCGTTGACCCGAGGCTGCTGTTGTTTGACTTGGCGATTTTCGTGATCGCGTTTGCCTCGGCGTGCAGCACGTGCGGCCGCGTCCTGTTGTTCTCGTCCTCGCAGATGTTCTCGAAGCCGGAGGGCGTGCCGTTGTAGCCGTCGGAGATGATCGCGCCGTCGCGCACGAGCAGCGCTCCTACTTGTCGTCGCCGGCAGTAGGAGTTTTCCGCCCATATCCGCGCCATTCTCAGGTAGCGTTTGTCGAGTAGTGTTTGTTTTGCCGCGTGCACGATGTTATTTTTTTCGTTCTACCAGCTCGCGTACCACCTCGCGGAAGGTCTCCTTGAATTCTTCCTTGACGGGGAGTCGCGCGAGGATCTCGTTGCTTTTCTCGATGTACTCGTTGATTTTCCGTCGCGTCAGCTCGTCGACGCGCAGGCGGTTGTAGATGCCGGTGACGGCCTTGATCTTCTCGACCGGGTCTGGTCGGGTCGCGGCGAGCCACGCGAGCAGTTCCTCGCGTGTTTCGTCGCGGGCGAGTTCCAGGGCTTTCACGAGCAGGTAGCTTTTCTTGTTGGTGACGATGTCGCCTCCTATATTTTTCCCGAACTCGTTGACGTTGCCGTACGCGTCGAGGTAGTCGTCTTGCAGCTGGAAGGCTTGCCCGAGGTATCCCCCCAGCTCGTAGAGCGCCGTGTACTCGTCCTCGGGCGCGCCGGCGATGAGTGCCCCGTGGCGGAGACTGCCGGCGATCAGGACGGAGGTTTTGAGGTAGATCATCGTCAGGTATTCTTCCTCGGAGACGTCGTCGCGGGTTTCGAATTCCATGTCGTATTGTTGTCCCCGGCAGACGTCCAGCGCTACCTGGTTGAAGCCGTCGATGCCGCGGCGGAGGTACTTGTCGTCGCAGTACTCGATGTACTTGTACGCCGTGACGGCCGCCGCGTCGCCGCTGAGGATGGCCACGTTGCTGTTCCATTTCTCGTGCACCGTCGGTCGTCCCCGTCGCAGCGGCGCGTTGTCCATGACGTCGTCGTGGAGCAGCGTGTAGTTGTGGAAGATTTCGATCCCGATGGCAGGTTTCAGCGCCTTTTCCACGTCGTCGCGGTAGAGGTTGTACGCCAGCAGCGCCAGCAGCGGTCGCAGGCGTTTCCCGCCGTCCTCCAGCATGTAGATGACCGGCTCGTAGAGCGAGCGGGGTTCTCCCGCGTACTCTTTTCTTTCCAGTTCTTCCCGTATCATTTCTCGAAGTTCGTCTATCGCGTACATGGTGTCTCGTTTTTAACAGGCCGCTAAAGTATGAAAAAAAACGGCGCGGCGGAAACGCGGGGCGGGGGGAGGCAGGGCAAACGCGCCTTCATGTTGCCGGGGTTTTTCAGGAAATAACCGGTACCCGCCGCCACGCGATTGACTGCCGGCATTGCTCTGTCGGCCGCCGACAGAGCAACGGGGCTGTTTCGAAACGCGACAGTCTTGAGTCAGTACAATTGGGGGGAGAGCGTCGGGAGCTTCCCGACGGGGCCAGTTCAGTTGTAGGAAGAGCGTCGGGAGCTTCCCGGCGGAGCCGGTACAGTTGTCGGGAGACCGTCGGGAGCTCCCGGCGGAGCCGGTACAGTTGTCGGGAGACCGTCGGGAGCTCCCGACGGAGCCAGTACAGT
>JAIRKS010000191.1 GCA_031259905.1 Odoribacteraceae bacterium | reverse complement strand
ACTTTCGTCGAAAGTAAGCTAACATTTTAGGAGGCTCGGGAAATATCGAACGAGGTTTGGACAGCACCGGACAAGGATCGGACAACACCGGACAAGGGTCGGACAACACCGGACGAGGTTGACCGGGATTCTCGCCCCCGCGGGTTGAACGGGGAAAATGAGTATCTTTGGGCTGTCCCCCGGAAGGAGGGACAAGTGAACAGGAACCTGAATACACGAATCCTTAATGATTAAAACATGAAAACACTCGCTATTACTTTGCTGTTGCTGCTCCCCGCGGGAGCGGATGTTATCGCGCAAGCCCCGCGCGTTGTCACGGGGCACGTCTTCGCGGACTTGAACCGCGACGGTCGACGTGACAGGAACGAGAAGGGCGTGCCCGGCGTGCTCGTCTCGAACGGGGTCGACGTCGCGCGTACCGGGAGGAACGGTCGTTACTCGCTCCCGCTCGCGGACGATGCCACGATTTTCGTGATGAAGCCGCCGGGGTACTCTCTTCCCCTGTCGGCGGACAATCTCCCGCTCGCCCACGCGTTTAACAAGCCCGGCGGGTCTCCCGCTTACATCAAGAACGGGATCGATCCCGCGCCGCTCGCCGCGCCGCTGGATTTCCCGCTTTACCCCGCCGGCAACGAGGAGACGCTGAGGATCGGGTTGCTCGGCGACACGCAGACGCGCGACAAGGACGAGGTGTATTACGTCGGGAGGCTCGTCGGCGAGCAGTTGATCGACGAGCGCTTCGATTTTGTCGTTCCCCTCGGCGATCTCGTTTTCGACGATCTCTCGATGATGCCGCCGCTGGCGCGGACGCTGGGGAAGATCGGGGTGCCGGTTTATCCCGTCATGGGGAATCACGACCAGAATTACGAGGCGCGGGAGATCCGTTACCGCGACGAGACGTTCAAGAAGCACTTCGGTCCCTCGTATTACGCTTTTCATTACGGGGAGAACGCTTTCCTCGTGTTGAATGATATTTTCCCGGACACGACCGCCGGGAAGCGCGGTTACGTGGGGAGGATCGATCGCGAGCAGGTGCTTTTCGTGAAGAATTACCTGGAGAAGCTCGATCCCGCCACGCCGCTGTATATTTTCATGCACATTCCTGTCGATGAGCTGGAGAACCCGGGGGATTTCTTCGCCCTTTTCGCGAGGCACCCGCGCGTGATGGTTTTCGCCGGGCACACGCACACGCAGTATTCTCTCTCGTTTGACCGGGCGAGCGGGTGGCCGCACGACGAGCCGTTGCGGGAGATTGTGGCGGGGGCGGTGTGCGGCTCCTGGTGGCAGGGCGACAAGGATTTCTTCGGCGTTCCCTCTTCCCCGATGGAGGACGGCACGCCGAGGGGTTACTGGGTGATGCGCCTGGAGGGACGGGAGCGCCCGGCGTTCGAGTTCAAGGTGTCGGGGAACGTCCCCGGCGCGCAGATGCACGCGTGGACGCCTTACGCTTTCAAGAGGGAGAAGCTGTGGCCGGGGAAGAGGGAGGTGGTCGTGAACGTGTACGCGGCGGACGAGGAGACGGTGGTGGAGGCGCGCGCGGAGTGGAACGGCGAGTGGGTGGCGATGGAGAGGGTGCTGGAGCGCGATCCTTATTATTCCCGCGTCACGGGTCTGCGCGCGATGGGTATTCCTTCGGGCGAGAACACGCGGCCTCTCGCCACGGGGGGGGGTGATCCTTCCCGTCACCTGTGGCGGTTGCCTATCCCCGACGGTCTCCCCGCCGGCGTGCACGTCGTCCGGGTGAGGGCACGCGACGCGTGGGGGCTGGACGCTTCCACGAACGTGCTGCTGCACGTGGAGTAGCCCGAAAAAAACAGGGGAGAAACGTTACGCTTCTCCCCGCTTTCCATTACATTTGTCCCGGTCACGTGAACCGGTAAAACCAGAAATCATGTCAAGAGATCATTTTTCTATCCAACAACGCCCCTCGTACCGCGGGTTGTACGAGTGCTGGATGTGCTGACCTGTCCCTTCCTCTTCCCCCTTCCCGTTCGCCGGCAGTTACCGGATTTCCCGTTTCCCACCAATCATTTGTCCATGCAAGGAATCGTTTTCGATATCAAGCGGTACGCTATCCACGATGGCCCCGGTATACGCACTACCTTTTTTTTCAAGGGGTGCGCGCTGCGCTGTCGCTGGTGTCATAACCCGGAGAGCCAGCCGCGGGGGGAGACCCTCGCGCGGCAAACCCTCCGCGTGGGGCAACGCGAGCACGTGGAAGAGCAGGTGATCGGGAGGGTCGTGACGGTCGAGGAGCTTGTCTCCGTTGCCGAACGGGACTTGCTTTGCTACGAGGAGTCGGGCGGCGGCGTCACCTTCTCCGGTGGAGAGCCGCTGCTGCAGGATCGCTTCCTCGAGCGTTGCCTGGAACGATGCAAGGAGCGGCAACTCCACACGTGCGTCGATACTTCCGGCGCCGCCCCCGCGGAACGTCTCGACGAGATCTGCCGCTGGACGGATCTCTTCCTCTACGACGTGAAGACGATGAACCCTCGGAAGTTCAAGATGCACGTGGGGGAGGGTTTCGAGGTCGTCAGGGAGAACCTCCGGAGGATCGCCCGCTCCGGGAAGGAGATCATCGTCCGGGTGCCCGCGATCCCCGGCGTTAACATGGAGTGGGAGGATACGTGGGAGATCGTCGGGTTGCTCGACGAGCTGCCTGTCGCGCCGCGCGTGCAACTGCTCCCGTATCACCGGCACGGTATCGACAAGTACGCCCGCCTGGGACGAAGGCAGGAGATGGGCGACACGATGCCGCCGGCGCGGGAGGAGATCGCCGCCATGAATAAAAGATTTCAAGATGCAGGGTTCGATACCCTCTAAGAAAAATAAATAACCACAGACATGAATACAAGCGAAAGAATCAATAAGCTGAGAGAACAAAGCCTGCAAGCCGAGAACCGCGTCTCCGCCGAACGCGCCTTGCTGGTGACTGAATTCTACAAGTCCGGCGTTGCCGACGCGCAGCCGGTGCCGGTGCAACGGGCGCTCGCGCTGCAGTATATCCTCGAGAACAAGGCCATTTGCATCAATGACGGTGAGCTGATCGTCGGCGAACGCGGGCCTGCCCCGAAGGCCACGCCGACGTACCCGGAGATCTGTCTCCATACCCTCCGCGACCTGGAGATCTTGCACGAGCGCCCGAAGGTCTCCTTTACCTCCGACGAGGCCACGCGCGCGGCCTATCGCGACGTCATCATCCCCTTCTGGGAGGGACGGACGAATCGTGATCGCCTCTTCGAGCGCCTGCCCGACGCGTGGAAGGAGGCTTACAATGCCGGTATCTTTACCGAGTTCCAGGAGCAACGCGCGCCGGGACACACCGTGTTAGGCATGAAAATGTTCCGCACCGGGTTGCTCGACATCAAGCGGGAGATCAGCGAGGCCAGGGAGAAGGCCGACCCGCTCGATCCCTCTGTCGTCGATAAGATGGAGGAGTGGCAGGCGATGGAGATCGCGTGCGATGCCCTCGTCGCCTATGCCGGCAGGCACGCCGTCGCGCTCGATGCCCTCGCCGCGAAGGAGGAGGATCCGCGCCGCCGCGATGAACTCGAACGGATGGCTGCTAACTGTCGCCGCGTCCCCGCCCACGCGCCGCGTACCTTGCACGAGGCGTTGCAGCACTACTGGTTTATCCATCTCGGCGTCATCACCGAGCTGAATCCCTGGGATTCCTTTAACCCCGGACGCCTCGACCAGAGCCTGTACCCCTTCTACCGCGAAGGCATCGATAACGGCACGCTCACCACGGAGGAGGTGCACGAGATGCTGCAATCCTTCTGGATCAAGTTCAATAACCACCCGTCGCCGCCAAAGGTTGGCGTCACCGCGCAGGAAAGCAATACCTACACGGACTTCTGCCTCATCAACCTCGGCGGGCTGGACGAGAACGGCGCCGACGGCGTCAACGAGATGTCGTATATCCTGCTCGACGTCATCCGGGAGATGCGCCTCCTCCAGCCCAGCTCCATGATACAGGTCAGCAAGAAGAATCCCGACCGCTTTATCCGCGCCGCCCTCGAGATCATCAAGACCGGCTTCGGGCAACCCTCCGTCTTCAATACCGACGCTATCATCCAGGAGATGTTGCGTGCCGGCAAGGATATCCGCGACGCCCGGAGAGGGGGATGCTCGGGGTGCGTCGAGACCGGCGCTTTCGGTACCGAGGCGTATATCCTCACGGGGTACTTCAACTTGCCGAAGATCCTCGAGGTGACGCTGCACGACGGACGCGACCCGCGCACCGGGGTGCAGGTGGGGCCGGCTACCGGCAGCGCGACGAGCTTCGGCTCGTACGACGCGCTCTTCCGCGCCTTCACGACGCAGGTGAACTACTTCGCCCGCGTCAAGATCGCCGGGAATAATATCATCGAGCGCGTCTTCATGCAGCACATGCCCGTGCCCTTCCTCTCCGTGCTCGTCGAGGACTGCGTCAGGAACGGGAAAGATTATATCCGCGGGGGGGCGCGCTACAATACCAGCTACGTGCAGGGCGTCGGGCTCGGCAGCATTACCGATATGCTTACCGCTATCAAGTATCGCGTCTTCGACCGGAAGGACATCACGATGGAGACCCTCCTCGAGGCCCTCCACGCGGATTTCGCCGGGCACGAGGGGCTGCAGCGCGACCTGCTTTTCCATACCCCGAAGTACGGTAACGATGACGATTATGCCGACGCGCAGGCCGTCGCCGTCTTCAACATGTACCACGACGCCGTCACCGGCTACAAGTCGCCGCGGGGTGCCGATTACCGCGTCAACATGCTCCCCACGACCTGTCACGTCTACTTCGGGCAAGTCACCGGCGCGACCCCCGACGGGCGTAACGCGCGCGTCCCCCTCTCCGAGGGCATCTCCCCCGTCCAGGGAAGCGATACCAACGGCCCTACCGCCGTCATCCGCTCCGCTGCCAAGATCGATCACGTCAGGACCGGCGGCACGCTCCTTAACCAGAAGTTCACGCCCTCTCTCCTCGACACCGAGGAGGGACGGGAGGGCGTGCTGCACCTCATCCGGGCGTACTTCCGCGCCGACGGGCATCACGTGCAGTTTAACGTCGTCGACGCGCGAACGCTGAGAGACGCGCAGCTGCATCCCGAAAATTACCGCGACCTTATCGTCCGCGTCGCCGGGTATAGCGATTACTTCAACGACCTCGGCGAGGATTTGCAGAACGAGATCATCCTCCGTACCGAACAAACATTCCATTAATACCGACAAACCATGAAAACAAGAATCATCCTTTTCACCGCTCTCCTCGTCCACGCGGCTGTCCACGCGGGCGACATCAAGGAAAAGTACGCCGACGCCAACGCCTTCAGGCAAAAGTATAGCGACGGCTATTATCACGGGAACGTCACCCCGGCATGGGTAGAAAACACCGGCTACTTCTGGTACAGTACCAGGACCGCGCGTGGCACCGAGTTCTTCCTCGTCGACGCCAACAAGCGCGTCAAGCGTCACGCCTTCGACCACGAGGCCCTCGCCAAGGCGCTCGGCCGCGGAAAGAAGGAGCCTGTCGACCCTTACAAGCTCCCCTGTAACGCCATCACCTTCACCGCCGGTATGAAGCAAATCCAGTTCACCGTCCGCGGGGACACGACCTACACCTACGACCTCTCCCGCCAGCGCGTCACCGCCCGCGAGGGTCGCGCCGAGCGATGGCCGCGCCGCGGGGGGGAACAGCACTGGGGACGCGTCGATGACGAGAAGGCTTACTTCCCCGTTCCCTCCCCCGACAAGAAGCAGGAGGCGTTCACCCGCGAGGGAAACCTCTTCCTGCGTGACGTCGCCACGGGCAGCGTCCGGCAACTCAGCTTCGACGGCTCCGAGGGGGAATACTACACGGCGCGCGTCAGCTGGTCGCCGGATTCCCGTCGTCTCGTCGCCTTCAAGTACCGCCCCGCGTGGACGCGCAAGCTGCGCACCGTCGTCGCCGCTCCCGCCGACCAGCTGCAGCCCCGCATCGAGGAGATCGATTACGTCAAGCCGGGAGACGCCCTCCCCGTCCGGCGTCCCGTCCTCTTCATCCCCGCCGAGGGGAAGCAGGTCGAGGTAGCGTTCCCCGCCCCGGAAGCGCAATTCAGCCTCGGCAGCGTCCGGTGGCATCCCTCCGGGAACTCCTTCACCTTCGACTATAACAGGCGCGGACACCAGGAGTACATCGTCTACAAGGTCACCGGCGACGATCCCGTTGCCCGTCCCGTCATCGTCGAGCGCTCGCCCACCTTCGTTTACTACAACACGCTCTACCGCCACGACCTCGTCGACGCCGGCGAGCGCCTGTGGATCTCCGAGCGCGACGGCTGGCGACACCTCTACCTGTACGACGACGACGGCAACGTCAAGCGGCAGCTTACCCGCGGCGAGTGGATCGTCAAGCGCGTACTGCACGTCGACGAGCGCGCCCGTGTTCTCTTCCTCGTCGGCTGCGGGAAAGACGCCGGCGAGGATCCCTACCTCGAGAAGATCTATCGCCTCGACATCGACTCCGGGGAGCTTCGCTGCCTGACGCCGGAGAACGGTAACCACCAGGTCGTCTTCTCGCGCGATCACGTGTACTTCACCGACAGCTGGTCGCGCGTGGATCTTCCCCCCGTGACCGTCCTCCGCTCCTCCGCCGACGGCGCCGTCCTCCTCGAGCTGGAACGCGCCGACATCAGCAAGGCCCTCGCCGACGGCTGGCGGGCGCCGGAGGTCTTCCACGCGAAAGGACGCGACGGCGTGACCGACATCTGGGGCATCATCATTCGTCCCGTCGACTTCGACCCGTCGCGCTCGTACCCCGTCATCGAGTACATCTACGCCGGGCCGCACGACTCCTTCGTCCCGAAGTCCTTTAGCATCACGCCCACCGACGCGGCGCTCGCGCAGCTCGGCTTCATCGTCGTGCAGATCGACGGCATGGGGACGGCCAACCGCTCCAAGAAGTTTCACGACGTCTGCTGGAAAAACCTGAAAGATGCCGGCTTCCCCGACAGGATCGCCTGGATGAAGGCCGCCGCCGCCACGCGCCCGGAGATGGATATCTCGCGCGTCGGCATCTACGGCTGCTCGGCCGGGGGGCAGAGCGCGATGGGCGCCGTGCTTTTTCACCCGGAATTCTACAAGGTGAGCGTCTCCGCCTGCGGCTGTCACGATAACCGCATGGACAAGATCTGGTGGAACGAGCAGTGGATGGGCTACCCCGTCGGCCCGGAGTACGCCGAGAGCTCGAACGTCGTCAACGCGCACCGCCTGCAGGGCAAGCTCATGCTGATCCTCGGCGAGCTGGACGACAACGTCGACCCCTCCTCCACCGTGCAGGTCGTCAACGCGCTGATCAAGGCGAACAAGGAGTTCGAGTACGTCCTCCTCCCCAACCAGCGCCACACGATGGGGGGCGCCTACGGCGAACGGAAGCGACGCGATTTCTTCGTCCGTCATCTCCTGCACGAGACGCCGCCCGACTGGAACAACGCCCCCGCGAGGTAATCCCCCGCGGTAAAACGCCTGGACGCGAGAAGCCCCGCCTGCATGACCTGCCCGCGGGGCTTTGTCGTGCCCGGAGATCACCTCGTCGCCGGGCGACGCCCCGTCAACCTCCCCGGCGCCGCCCTCCACTCCACCGGCGACGACGAGCGCGTCTTCAAAATATCCGTCGAGAGCGTCGTCACGCCCGCCTCCGCGCTGCCCGCCGACCTCCCCGCGACGGGAAGAACGGCCAGCTTCACCGTCAAAAAGTAAAACGCTCACCCCCCGCGCGCGTTCCACTCCCACCCGTCAGCCATCGCCGGTAATTCCCCCACGAGTTTCCGGCGACTATATATATAAGGAGTGCTCCCGCCGCCGCGCGAATCATCTTTCACCCCCGGCGCGACCCTCTCGCGCCGCCGCTGGACAATTCCCGACTGCTCCGAAATCGTCTCGCGCACGCGCGAGAAGGTTTCGTACTGCTCCGAAATCGTCTCGCGCATGCGCGAGAAGGTTTCGTACTGCTCCGAAATCGTCTCGCGCATGCGCGAGACGATTTCGGACGGCTCCGCCGACGTGTCGCGCGCATGCGACACGCCAGCGGAGCAGTACAAAACCGTGTCGCACGCGTTTGACACGCTAGAAACCGGTGACAAAACCGTGTCGTAGGGGTACGACACGCTAGAAACCGGTGCTTCTACCGTGTCGTAGGGGTACGACACGCTAGAAACCGGTGCTTCTACCGTGTCGTAGGGGTACGACAGCCTAGAAGCAGCTGCTTCTACCGTGTCGTACACATACGACAGCCTAGAAGCAGGTGTTTCTACCGTGTCGTACGCGTACGACAGCCTAGAAGCAGGTGCTTCTACCGTGTCGTAGGGGTACGACACACTAGAAGCAGGTGCTTCTACCGTATCGTAGGGGTACGACACACTAGAAGCAGGTGCTTCTACCGTATCGTAGGGG